>DASUSF010000001.1:0-11755 GCA_036375275.1 Geminicoccaceae bacterium
GCCGGTGGTGAGCGTGCCCGAGAACACCACCTTGCGCGCGCCCTGGCTGATGTTGATGAAGCCGCCGGGGCCATTGATCGACTTGCCGTACCGGCTGACGTTGACGTTGCCGTCGCGGTCGACCTCAGCGAACGACAGGAACGCGATGTCCAGCCCGCCGCCGTCGTAGAAGTCGAACTGGTAGGGCTGATCGGCCATCATGTCGTAGTTGACGCCGGCGCCGGCGTCCTTGCCGCCGGCCGGCACGCCGCCGATGATCCCCTGCTCCACGGTCAGCGTCAGCTCGCGGTAGAAGCCTTCCTCGGCGGCGATCGCGCTGATCCCGTTGGAGACGCCGAAGCCGAGGTTCACGACCGCGCCCGGGAACAGCTCCATGGCGCCGCGGCGCGCGATCGACTTCCGGATGTCGAAGGGGATCCGCTTGAACGCGGTCTCGGGCTCGCGGAGCTCGCCGGCGTAGGCGGGGCTGTAGGCGGTCGCGTAGGTCTGCGGCTGGTCGGGCGCGACCACGACGTAGTCGACCACCACGCCCGGGACCTTGACCTGCTTCCCGGGCAGCGTGCCGGCCGCCGCGGTCCGCTGCACCTGCGCGATCACGACCCCGCCGTTCCGGCGCGCGGCGCAGGCGATCGAGAAGTTCTCGCCGTAGTGGGCTTCCCGCTCCATGGTGATGTTGCCGCACTCGTCGGCCGTGGTGCCCCGGATCACCGCGACGTCGACCGGGAACGCCTTGTAAAGCAGGTATTCCCGGCCGTCGATCTCGAGCAGCTCGACCAGGTCGCCCCGGCTGCTCGGGGTCTGCCTGCCGCCGCCGTGGCGCGGATCGACGAAGGTGCCGAGCCCGGTCGTGGTGATCAGGCCGGGGCGGCCCGCCGCCATGTCCCGCATCAGCTGCGAGAGGGTGCCCTGGGGCAGCGTCCAGGCCTCGATCCGGTCCTCGAGCGCGAGCGTCGCGAACTTCGGGCAGTTGTTGAAGCCGGCGCTGATCAGCTTCCGCGCCAGGCCCGGCGCCGCGAGCAGGTTGAAGCCGGTCCTGTCCCAGTCGCCGAGCGAGACCACGGAGGCGAGCGTCAGGTCACCCGGCGCGCGCTCGCGCTCGAAGCGCCGCGCCAGCGCCTCGATCACCGCCTCCGGGACCGCATGCCCGCCACCGGAGCCGCCGAACAGGACGGTCGCCCCGGACGGGATGAGCGCGGCCGCCTCGTCCGCGCTGATGAACCGAGCCATCGTGCCTCCCCTGGCTGGCCGCAGGATGTCGCGCGCAAGAGGTGTTGTCGAGCCTCCGGATCTCTCCGGATCAGCCGAGCAGCCGCGGCAGGAGCAGCACGATCCCGGGCGCGGCGAGGAGCAGGGCGACCCGGAACAGCTCGGCCACGAAGAAGGGCATGACGCCCTTGAAGGTCTCGCGCATCGGCACGTCGTCGGCGAGCCCGTGGATGATGAAGACGTTGAGCCCGACCGGCGGCGTGATCAGGCCGAGCTCGACCACCACCAGCGCCAGGATGCCGAACCAGATCTTGAGCGAGTCCTGGTCCATGCCGAAGTCGAGGTCGGCCAGCATCGGCCAGAAGAACGGCACCGCCAGGATGATCATCGACAGGCTGTCCATGAAGCAGCCGAACACGATGAACACGAGCAGCATCATCAGCATGACGGTCATCGGCGCGAGCTCGGCCTGCTCGATCCAGAGCGCCGCGGAGGCGGGCAGCCGGGAGAGCGCGATGAAGCCGTTCAGGAGCTCGGCGCCGAGCAGGATCAGGAAGATCATCGCGGTCGCCTTGCCGGTCTCGAGCAGGCAGTTCATGAGCGACCCGCGGTTCAGCCGGCCCTTGACGAGGGCGGTGAGGCCGACCCCGAAGGCGCCGATCGCCGCCGCCTCGGTCGGCGTGAAGACGCCGAAATAGATCCCGCCGATCACCAGGAGGAAGATCAGCAGGACCGGCCAGATCGCGAGGGTCGCCTGCCAGCGCTCCCCGGGGTCGTAGCGGTCGCCGACCGGGCCGGCCTCGGGCTTCAGCCAGACGTAGAGGCGGACCACGAGCGCGAAGACCAGGGTCGCGAGCAGGCCCGGGATCAGCGCCGCCTGGAACATGGTGACGATGTTGGCTTCGACGATGATCGCGTAGATCACGAGGATCACCGACGGCGGGATCAGGATCCCGAGCGTGCCGCCGGCGGCGAGCGTCCCGGTCGCGAGCGCCGGCTCGTAGCCGTGCTTCCTGAGCTCGGGCAGCACCACCTGGCCCATGGTCGAGGCGGTCGCGAGGGAGCTGCCGCAGATCGCGCCGAAGCCGGCGCACGCTCCGACCGCCGCCATCGCCATGCCGCCCCGGAAGTGCCCGATCCAGACGTTGGCCGCCCGGAACAGGTCCGAGGACAGCCCGGCCCGGGTCGCGAACTGCCCCATCAGCATGAACAGCGGCACGACCGAGAGGTCGTAGGTCGAGAACCGCCAGTAGGCCAGGGTCTTGAGCTGCGCGAGCAACGGGCCCGTGCCCGCGAGCCAGGCGAAGCCGCCGCCGCCGACGATGATCATCGCGGCCGCGATCGGAATCCGGAGCGCGATCAGGACGAGCAGCAGACCGACGCCGAGGAGACCCGCCGCCTCGCTGCTCACGGCCGGCGGCCGGGACTCAAGAAGGTTCGCCGCCTGTCCCGAGCACGCCGAGATCCTCGGCGAGCGTGACCAGCGAGGTCAGGACGAGCAGCGCGAGCGAAAGGAGGATCGGCGGGAACGCCCACCAGCGCGGCACGCCGATGTTGGTCGTGACCTCGCCGTAGCGGAAGAAGTCGTGCCCGCCGAGGGTCATCCGCCAGAGCAGGAGGAGCGCGATCAGGGCGAGGGCGAGCGAGCCGGTGGCGGTCAGCGCCGCCTGGACGCGGGGCGGGGCCTTGGTCGTGAACACGTCGACCGCGACGTTGCCGCGGGTCAGCTGGCAGTGCGGCAGGAAGGCGAAGGCGGCGATCGCGGTGCCCATCTCGACCAGCTCGAAGTCGCCGAGGATGGGCGAGCCGAAGGTGTAGCGCATGGCGACGCTGGTCACCGTCATCAGCATCACGGCGAGCAGCACCAGCCCGCCGGCGATCGCCCAGAGGCGGCTGATCCAGGCGATCGCGGCCACCGCAGTGGCCACCGCGACCGCTCAGCCCGCGCCGGCGGCCTCGACCGCGCTCCGGGCGGCGTCGAGCAGCGCCTGACCGTCGATGCCCTGGCCGGTCACCTCCTCGACCCAGCGGTCGATCGCCGGCTGGACCGCCTCCTGCCAGGCCTCCTTGTCCTCGTTGGACCAGCGGATGATCTCGTTGCCGGCGGTCTGGGCGGCCTCGAGGCCGGGCTGCTCGACGTCCATCCAGACCTGGCCGATCTGCTCGGCGATGTTGGCGCCCGAGTTGTCGTCGATGACCTGCTTCAGGTCGTCCGGCAGGCTCTCGTACGTGTTCTTGTTCATCCCGAACAGGAAGACCGCGGTGCCGAGCCTCGTCCCGTCCTCGAACTCGTGGTGGTACTTCACGAGCTCGTGGACCTTGAGCGGCAGCGACACCTCGAAGGGGATCGTGGTGCCGTCGACCACCTTCTTGGACAATGCCTGCGGCAGCTCGGGCACCGGCATCGCGACCGGGGAGGCGCCAAGGGCCTCGAGCACGAAGCTCCCGGTCCGGGACGGTGTGCGGATCTTCTTGCCCTGCATGTCCGCCGGCTTCTCGACCGGGGTGTCGACCATGTGCAGCGCGTTGCCGGCGTGGACGTGGATCAGGATCGGGTGGACGTCCTGGTACTCCTCGGCCAGCCACTCGTCGTACAGCTCCTGGATCGCGAGGTTGGTCGCGACCGCGTCGTTCTGGTGGACGAACGGCAGCTCGAACACCTCGGTGCGCGGGAACTGCCCGGCGGTGTAGCCGGTGACCGTCCAGACGATGTCGACCACCCCGTCGCGAAGCTGGCTGATCAGCTGCGGCGGCTTGCCGCCGAGGGTCATCGACGGGTAGATCTCGACCGCGATCCGGCCGTTCGACTGCTCGCCGATCCGCTCGGCCCAGGGCTCGAAGAACGACACCTGCGCCGGCGCCGTCGGCCCGAGGAAATGGTGCAGCTTGAGGGTCACCTCCTGCGCGTTCGCCGCACCGAAGGCCCAACCCGCCACACAAGCCGTAGTCGCGAAAAGAATCGTCCGCACGTTCCGGTCTCCCATGCCTCGGCCGCTTGACGCGGCGTCTTCCGCGAGCTTAGGCGAGCCGCGGGCGCTTGTCCAAAGACGCGCACGCCGCTCATCGCAGCGCCGGGCTTCTTCGACGACGGATCAGCTCAACCAGTTCTCCATCTGGAGGCCCGTGACCCGCTCGAACTCGCGCCTATCGCCGGTGGCGAGGATGAGGCCCGCCCGCCGCGCCTGCCCTGCCACCAACAGGTCGCAGGCGCCGATCACGCGCCCCTTCATCTCGAGCTCCCCACGGATGCGGCCGGCCACCGCCGCATCGTCTTCGGTGAAGTTCAGGACCGTCGGATGCGCCATGAAGATCGCGAGCCGTTCGGCATTCCGCTCCGGATGCCCGCTCCTGACGCAGCCGTACCAGAGCTCGAACAGCGAAATGCTGGAAACGAAGAGGTCCATTCCGCGTTCAGCGACGTCCGCCAACCTGGCCCGGGCCGACGCCGGGCGGTTCCTGATCAGCGCGATGCAGACGTCGGTGTCGAGCAGATAGCTCAATCGAAGACGGCGCGCTTCGGCGTTACCGGCTGGTCGCGACCTTCCGCCATGAACGGTTCGTCGAAGCGATCAAGCGCCTCGAACCATCGGTCGACCTCGACCTCGACCGGCTCGAGCAGAAGTCCGAGACCGTACCGGCGGACCCGCACCTCCTTGCCCTCGAGGCTGTATATACATCATGCATCACTACCAGGGTTGCAGGGCCTAAATCGCGCAGACGACGTTGAGGAGCGCCTGGCGGCGCTCGCGGCGGATCACGTCGATGGCGCGGGCGAGGGCGTGTGGCAGCTCGTCCGGGTCCTCGACCCGCTCCGCGTGCGCCCGGCTCGCGCGCGCGATCAGCTCGTAGTCGGGCGCCGGCTCGAGCGAAGAGAGCGGCATCACGTTGGCGCGCGACGCGTGGCCGTCCGGATAGACCGCGAGGGTCGACTTCCGGACCGCGTTCCACACCCCGTTGTTGAACACCACGGTGAGCAGCGGGAGGCCCAGACCCTCGGCCATCTGGTGGCAGGCGACCGGGTTGGCGAAGCCGTAGGAGCCATCGCCGACGGCGGCGATCACGAGACGGTCCCGGTCGGCCATCTGCACCCCGAGGGCCGCCGGCACGCCCCAGCCGAGGCCACCCGCGAGCGAATGGCCGAAGTAGCTGCCGGCCCGGCGGAAGGTCATGACCGAAGGGTCGACCCCGAGCTCGTTCACGACCACCGCATCCTCGCCCTTGGCGTCGTCGATGCAGCGGCTGATCCAGGCGGCGCTCATCGGGGTCGTGCGCCCGGCCTCCGCGACCTGCAGGCGCGACTGACGGAGCGCCGCCGCGCGCTCGACCAGGCCCTTGCGGCGCCGCTCGACCATGCCGGCATCGTTGGCCGTATCGAGCGCCCGCTCGAGGCCGAGCAGCGACGGCGCGACGTCGCCCCGGAGCCCGATGTCGACGCGGAAGCCGCGCATCGGGATCTCGGAGAACTGCGGGTCCGGGCCGAGCTGGAGCACCCGGCAGCCTCTGGCCGGCGCGTGGCGGAGCGGGATCCACGGCACCAGCGAGTCCAGCACCAGGACGACATCGGCATCCTCGAGCCAGGGCCCGACGTCGAACCCGCCGTGCAGCAGGTGGTCGGTCGGCAGCGCCACCCGCGTCGGCCAGAACTCGACCACCGGCAGCGCGAACCGCCCGGCCAGCCGCTCGAGGGTGCCGAAGGCTGCGGCGTCGGCCCGCGCCGCGATCACCAGCGGCCGCTCGGCGCGGGCGAGCAGCGCCGCCGCCTCGTCGAGCGCCCCCGCGTCGGGCACCGACGGCCGCGGCGGCTGGAGGACCGGGACCGGCGCGAACGCGAAGCCGTGCTGCTCGCGCGCCAGCACCTCGCGCGGCAGGCTGAGGTAGACGGGCCCGCGCGGCGGAGTGAGCGCAATCTGGAGGGCACGGTCGACCACCGGCTCCAGCTGCTCGCCGAGGCGGAGTTCGTAGTCCCATTTCACGACCTCGCGGAGCATCCCCGCCTGGTCGAACATTTCCTGGCCCCAGTGGATCGGCAGGTCGCGGCTCCCGGTCAGGCCCGCTTCGGTGAGCGGCGTGCGCCCTGACGCGAACACGATCGGGACGTGGTCGCGGGCCGCATTGATCAGCCCCATCAGGGCGTTGGCCGTGCCGACGTTGACGTGGACCATGACCGCCTGCGGCCGGCCGGTCGCCAGATAGATGCCGTGCGCCATCCCGACCGCCACCGTCTCGTGGGTCGCGGTGATCGGCTCGGGCATCGGGATGCCGGCGCGGCGCCCCCGCACCAGGCCCTCGATCACCGGCGCGAAGTCGGTCCCGGCATTGGCGAACAGGGTGTCGATGCCGCGCGCCTTGAGCAGCGCCAGAAGCGCTTCGGCGACCGTCCGGGTCTCGATCCGCACCTCGTCCATCGCGCCTTTCCCTCCCACCTCGGCGTGAACCACGGCCGGCGCCCGCGCCTCGGTCCGGGCGGAGCGAGCGCCCCCTCGTCTAGCGATCCTCGGGCGCGCGGCCGCGATACCGGGCCGAAAGCTCGCTTTGCCGTTCCGGATCCGGCGACTTCACCACCCGCTCGGCCGCGGCGGGGAAGCGCTCCAGCATGGCGCGCGGGCGGATGGGACGCGGCACGAGGTTGCCGCCGCAGTTCGGGCAGACGTCGTGCAGGACGCCGTCCGCGCACGCGGTACAGAAGGTGCATTCGAAGCTGCAGATCCGGGCGTTCGTCGCGGCCGGCGGCAGATCCGTGCCGCAGAGCTCGCAGCAGGGCCGGAGGTCGAGCCGCGCCATCAGCCGCTCCCCAGCAGCTCGGCGAGGCTTCGCGCGATCACCAGGGTCGCCTTCGGCAGCACATCCAGCGGCAGGCGCTCGTCCGCCCGGTGCGCGTTGGCGTCCTCGATGGTCCGCGGTCCGGCGCCGTAGAGCACCGTCGGCACGCCGGCCTCGGCATAATGGCGGGCATCGGTATAGAGCGGCACGCCGACCGCTGGCACCTCTTCGCCAAGCACCAGGCTCGCGTGCCGGCTCAGCACCTCGGCCAGTCGCGCGGCATCCCCGACCGGCGCCAGGGGGCGCGCCAGGAGGATCCGTCGGATCGTGCAGGAGATGCCGGGAGAGCGCGCCGCGGCCCGCTCGATCAACTCCCGGAGCGCGGTCTCGGCCGCATCCGGGTCCTCCTCCGGGATCATCCGCCGGTCCAGCCGGAACGCCACCCGGTCCGGCACCACGTTCGTGTTGATCCCGCCCTCGATCAGCCCGATCGTCAGCGACGGGTGCGTGATCCCGGGGACCGAGGAGCTCGTCCGGCCGAGGTCCGCGCGGTGGTCGTACAACGCCTGGAGCACGCCGGTCGCGGCCTCGAGCGCGTCGATGCCGGTCGCCGGGACGGCCGCGTGCGCGGAGCGGCCGCGGAGCTCCACCTCGAGGTGCAGGCAGCCGTTGTGCGCGGTGACGACGCCATAGGAGAAGCCCGCCGAGATCGCGTAGTCCGGGCGGCTGATGCCCTCCTCGAGCAGCCACTTCGGCCCGAGCAAGCCGCCCGCCTCCTCGTCGTAGGTGAGGTGGAGCTCGACCGCGCCGCGCGCCGGCGGGGCCTGCTCCAGGGCGAGCAGCGCGAAGGCGTAGGTCGCGAAGTCGGACTTCGAGACCGCCACCCCGCGGCCGTACATCCACCCCTCCTCGACCTCGGCGCCGTAGGGGTCGTGGGTCCAGCCTTCGCCCGGCGGGACCACGTCGCCGTGAGCGTTGAGCGCGATCACCGGCCCGTCGCCGAAGCGGCGGCGGATCACGAGGTTGGTGACCGTCGCCATGCCGGCGTCCCGGACCAGGGCCTCCGGCACCGGATGGCGCTCGACCTCCAAGCCGAGGCCGGCGAGGAGCCCGGCCGCCCGCTCGGCGTGCGGCGCGCAGTCGCCGGGCGGGTTGTCGCTCGCGACCCTCACCATCTCGGCGAGGAAGCCGACCTGCTCGTCGCGCCGCGCCTCGACCGCCCCCTCCAGACGCGGCGAAGGATCAGTCACGGCCGCTCTCCGGCAGCAGGTCCTGAAGCCGGAGCAGCGCGATCCGCTCGACCTCGCGGAGCGCGCCCCTGAACTCGCTCTCGGGGTCGTTGTCGATCCGGCGCTCGAACTCGGCCAGGATCTCGCCCCGCGTGCTGCCCTTGACCGCCATGATGAAGGGGAAGCCGAAGCGCTTCCTGTAGGCTTCGTTCAACGCCTGGAACTGCCGGTACTCCTCCGGTGTGCAGTGATCGAGGCCGGCGCTCTGCTGCTCGCGCGTCGACTCCCCGGTCATCTCGCCCGCCATCTCGAGCCGCCCCGCGAGATCCGGGTGGGCGCGGATCAGGTCCAGCTTCCGCTCCCGGTTGGCGGCGTGCAGCACCGCCGTCATCCGCGCGTGCAGGCCGGAGGCGTCGTCGGCGTCCCGCCCGAGGCCCCGGTCCCAGGTCTCTTCGGCCACCCACGGGCTGTGCTCGAACACCGCGCCGAAGCGGCGGACGAAGGCCTCCCGCGTCATCTGGCTCGGTCGCTGTCCCGTCATGCATCGATCCCTGGTGGCCGGGGGATGGGCACCGTGCCATCTTCGTTCCGGCGGGACAACGGCGGAGCGGACATGAGCGGGCGCCTCACGACCCACGTGCTCGACACCATGCGCGGCCGGCCGGCGAACGGGCTGCGGATCGAGCTGTTCCGGATCGACGGCCACCACCGCGAGACTCTGGTGGACGCTCAGACCAACGCCGACGGGCGCCTCGACGAACCGCTGCTCGAGGGCCCGGACCTCCGCTCCGGCACCTACGAGCTGGTGTTCGAGGTCGGGGCGTACTTCCGCTCGCAGGACCCCGCGCTCACGCCGTTTCTCGACCAGGTGCCGGTCCGTTTCAGGGTCGCTTCGCCGGACCAGCACTATCATGTACCGTTGCTGGTCGCGCCGTTCGGCTACACCACCTACCGCGGGAGCTGACGAGGAGGCGATGCGGGAGCGGATCCGCTTTCTGCTCGGGCCGGAGGTCAGGGAGATCGTGGCGGTCGATCCGACCACGACCGTGCTCGACTGGCTGCGGGGCGTGGAGCGGCGGACGGGCACGAAGGAGGGCTGCAACGAGGGCGACTGTGGCGCCTGCACGGTGGTGGTCGCGCGCCTCCTGGACGGCCGGATCGTCTACGAGCCGGTCAACGCCTGCATCCAGTTCGTGCCCACACTCGACGGCAAGCAGCTGCTCACGGTCGAGGACCTGAAGGGCGACGACGGCCGGCTGCACCCGGTGCAGCAGGCGATGGTCGAATGCCACGGCTCCCAGTGCGGCTTCTGCACCCCGGGCTTCGTCATGTCGCTGTTCGCGATGTTCAGGAATGGCCTCGAGCCGACACCCGAGGCGACCAACGACGCGCTGGCGGGCAACCTCTGCCGCTGCACCGGCTACGGGCCGATCCTCGAGGCGGCGCGCCGCGCGGTCGAGCTGGCGCCGGACCGCGCCGACCGGATCGGTGCGCGCGAGGCGGAGACGATCGGCGCGCTGCAGGCACTCCAGGACCAGGAGCCGGTCGGGCTCAGCGGCCCCCACGGCCGGCGCTTCTTCGCGCCCCGGACCGTCGACGGGCTCGCGGATCTTCTCCTCGAGCATCCGGAGGCGACGGTGGTGGCGGGCGCCACCGACGTCGGCCTCTGGGTGACCAAGCAGATGAAGGTCCTCGACCCGGTGGTCTGGCTCGGGCGGATCGACGAGCTCCGGACGGTCGAGGAGAGCGGCGAGGCTCTCGGCATTGGCCCCGGCGTCCCGCTCGAAGCCGCGCGCGACCTCCTCGGCCGCCACTGGCCGGACTTCGGCGAACTGATGCGCCGCTTCGGCTCGGTCCAGGTGCGGGTCGCCGGGACGCTCGGCGGCAACGTCGCCAACGGCTCGCCGATCGGCGACACCATGCCGGCCCTGATCGCCCTCGGTGCAGAGGTCGTGCTACGGCGGGGCACGAAACGAAGGACCCTCGCGCTCGAAGACCTCTACACCGGCTACATGCAGCAGGACCGGCGCCCGGGCGAGTTCCTCGAGAAGGTGGTCGTGCCGAAGCCCCGGCCCGGCTGGCGGTTCAGGGCGTACAAGATCGGCAAGCGGTTCGACCAGGACATCTCGGCGGTCTGCGCCTGCTTCCACCTGCACCTGGAGGGCGGTCACCTGGCCGACGTCAGGATCGGGCTCGGCGGGATGGCGGCGGTGCCGGCGCGGGCTCGGAGAACCGAGGACGCGCTGCGCGGCCGGCCCTGGACCGAGGCCGCGGTCGAGGCGGGGATGGCGGCGCTCGGGGAGGAGTTCCGGCCGATCGACGACATGCGGGCCAGCGCCCGCTACCGGATGCGGATCGCGCAGAACCTGCTCTTCAAGTGCTGGCTCGAGACCCGGAACGGCGAGGCGTCGGTCCGGATCCTGACCGAGCGCGCCTCGGCCCTCGGGGACGCCCATGCCTGACGCGGCCGCGGGGCGGATCAGGGGCGGCGCGCACGCGGCGCTGGCGCACGACTCGGCGGTGAAGCACGTCTCCGGCGAGGCGCGCTACATCGACGACCTGCCGGAACCGGCCGGCTGCCTCCACGTCTGCCTCGGCCTGAGCGCGCGGGCGCATGCCCGGATCACCCGGCTCGACCTCGAGCCGGTCCGCCGGGCGCCGCACGTGGTCCTCGTGCTGAGCGCCGAAGACATCCCGGGCCTCAACGACGTCAGCCCGACCGGGACCCTGGACGACCCGGTGTTCGCCGACGGCGAGGTCATGTTTCACGGCCAGCCGGTGTTCGCGGTCGCCGCGACCTCGCGCCCCGCCGCGCGCCGGGCCGTGCTCGAGGCGGTGGTCGAGTACCAGGACCTGCCGGCGAAGATCACGATCGAGCAGGCGCTCGAGGACCCGGAGGTGGTGATCCCGGGCCACCGGATGGTGCGGGGCGATGCGGCGGGCGCCCTGGCCGAGGCGCCGCACCGGGTCGCCGGGCGGATCGCGATCGGCGGCCAGGACCACTTCTACCTCGAGGGCCAGATCGCGCTCGCCCTGCCGGGCGAGGACGACGAGGTGACGCTCCTCTCCTCGACCCAGCACCCGAGCGAGGTCCAGCACGCGGTCGCGAAGGTGCTGGGGGTGCTGAACCATGCGGTGACGGTGGAGGTCCGGCGCATGGGCGGCGGGTTCGGCGGCAAGGAGACCCAGGCCGCGCTGTTCGCGGCGGTCGCGGCGCTGGTCGCGAAGCGGACCGGGCACGCGGCCAAGATCCGTCCGGACCGCGACGACGACATGATCGCGACCGGCAAGCGCCACGACTTCCTCGCCGACTACGACGTCGGCTTCGACGACGAAGGGCGGATCGAGGCGGCGACGATCCGCTTCGCGTCGCGCTGCGGCTTCTCCGCCGACCTGTCGGGCGCGATCAACGACCGGGCGCTGTTCCACGCCGACAACGCCTACCACTACCCGGCCGTCCTGCTGGAATCCCTCCCGCTTCGGACCCACACCGTCTCGAACACCGCGTTCCGGGGCTTTGGCGGTCCCCAGGGCATGCTCGCCGCCGAGCGGATGATCGA
>DASUSF010000002.1:0-7787 GCA_036375275.1 Geminicoccaceae bacterium
ACGTTCGGGAAGCCGTCGAGGCCGTTCTCGAGCTCGTGCCACTCGAAGCGCGAGACCCAGGGCCAGGTCGCGATGTCGGCGATCGAGTAGTCGTCGCCGGCGAGGTAGGCGTTGCCCGCCAAGCGCTTGTCCATCACACCGTAGAGCCGCTTGCCCTCATTGACGTAGCGGTTGATTGCGTAGGGGATCTTCTCCTTGGCGAAGCGGGCGAAGTGGTGGGTCTGGCCGAAGAAGGGGCCGACCCCGCCCATCTGGAACATCAGCCACTGGATGACGTCCATCCGCTTCAGGTAGTCCTCGTGCGGCGGCAGGAACCGACCGGTCTTGTCGGAGAGGTAGATCAGGATCGCGCCGGACTCGAACATCTTGTAGCCGTTGTCGCGGTCGACGATGCCGGGGATCTTGTTGTTCGGGCTGATCTCGAGGAAGTGCGGCTGGAACTGCTCTTCGTTGGTGCCGATGTTGATCGGATGGACCTCGTACGGCAGGCCGCACTCCTCCAGCATGATCGAGACCTTGCGGCCGTTGGGCGTGCTCCAGGTATAGAGATCGATCATCCGTTTCCTCCCTCGGGTCACGGGCGGACATAGCGCAACGGTGCGGGAGCGCAAGGATGAATGGCGCGCGTCACGGGCGCTCGGGGCGGGGCCGCGGCGCCCGGACGGCGCGGCTGGCGCTGGTCGCGCTGGTCGTGCTGGTCGCCCTCGGGCTCGCCTTCTGGGGCGGCATGCGGCTCGAGCGGTTCCTCGAGGTCGACCGGTGCCTCGACGCCGGCGGCCGCTTCGACCATCGGCGCGGCTGGTGCGAGCGCTGAGCGCGGGTCCCGCGGCCTCGCCCGCGGTTGGCGCACGGCGCGCGGCCGGGTATGAGATCCGCGGGCCGGACCCAGAGGAGGATGCAGCCGATGGCGCGATACGTGATCGAGGTGGCCGACCGCCCGGCCCTGCCGGTGCATGGCCAGGACGGCCTGTTCCCGGTCCACCGGGTGTTCTGCGTCGGGCGCAACTACGCCGAGCACGCCCGCGAGATGGGCCACGACCCGGACCGCGAGCCGCCGTTCTTCTTCGGCAAGGACGCGGCCGCGCTGACCGGTGCCAGCGAGGTCGCCTATCCGCCGGCGACCGCGGACCTGCACCACGAGATCGAGCTCGTGGTCGCGCTCAAGGCGGGCGGGCGAAACATCGCCGCGGCGCGGGCCCGGGAGCTGATCTACGGCTACGCGGTCGGCATCGACCTGACCCGGCGGGACCTCCAGGCCGTGGCCAAGAAGCTCGCCCGGCCGTGGTACCTCGCGAAGTCGTTCATCGGCGCCGCGCCGGTCGGGCCGATCCACCCGGTCGAGGCGGTCGGTCACCCGCGGGAGGGGGCGATCCGGCTCGAGGTCGACAGCGAGGTCCGGCAGGACGGCGACCTCGCGCAGATGATCTGGGGCGTCGAGGAGATGATCCAGATCCTGTCCGAGCACGACCTCCTGCTGCCTGGCGACCTGATCATGACCGGCACACCCGCGGGCGTCGGCCCGGTCCGGCCGCGCCAGCGGATGACCGGCAGCATCGCCGGCCTCGGCGCCATCGAGGTGACCATGACCGGCGAGGCGACCGCGACCGGCGGCTGATCAGGCCGGCGCCGGCTCCGTCCGGCGCTCGGCCCGGAGCCCGAGCGCGACCGCGATCATGCTCGCCATCACCATCCACATGCCGACCCCTTCGCGGGTCTCCTCGACGTGGATCCAGTCGGTCCAGACCGTCGGCCAGTACCAGACGGTGCCGACCACGGCGAGGGCGAAGCAGGCCCAGAAGGCGCCGCGGAGCGCCCCGCTGGTCCGGTAGAACGCCGGGCGCGAGGCGGCGATGGCGCAGAACACCGACGGGATGGCGTAGATCAGGAACCAGACGATGAAATCCGGGTCGTTGTACTGCACCAGCGCGAACAGCCCGAGCACGATGGCGAAGATTCCGTTGACGTAGCGCATGGCCCGATTCCAGGTTGTCCGGCCCGGCCGCACGGACGGACGGCCGGCGCGTCTGGCGTATGATGATCGAAGGCCGCGCCCGCTGGCAAGGCGGCGCTCCGCGAACGGAGCCGGCCCGGAGGTCGGGAGCATGATGGACGACATGGTCAAGGCAGACCCGCCGGCGGCGCCCACCGGGACCCGGCACCGGACCTATGCGCAGCGGATCACGGTGACGTGGGACATGCCGGTGTGCTTCACCGAGCGGCTGTTCGACCCGGCGAACCCGACGCTGCACGAGACCCTCGCCCGACTCGAGCCGGACCGGCGGCATCGCTGCCTGATGTTCGTCGACGACGGGCTGCTCGAGGCCCGCCCTCGCCTCGTCGAGGAGATCCTCCACTATGCCGGCGCCCACGCCGGCCGGATCGAGCTGGTCGACCAGCCGGTCGCGGTGCCGGGCGGCGAGCGGATCAAGAACGAGCTCTACTTCGTCGAGGAGATGCAGGGCCGGATCGCGCGCCACCGCATCGACCGGCACAGCTACGTGATCGCGATCGGCGGCGGCGCGGTGCTCGATGCGGTCGGGCTGGTCGCGGCGACCGCGCACCGGGGCGTCCGCCACATCCGGGTGCCGACCACGGTTCTCGCCCAGGCCGACAGCGGCGTCGGCGTCAAGAACGGGGTCAACCACTACGGTGCCAAGAACTTCGTCGGCGCCTTCGCGCCGCCGTTCGCGGTCCTGAACGACCTCGACTTCATCGAAGCCCTGCCGGGGCGCGAGAAGATCGCCGGCATGGCGGAAGCGGTGAAGGTCGCCCTGATCCGCGACGGCGAGTTCTTCACCTGGCTGGAGCGCCACGCCGACGACCTCGTGACCTTCGAGCGGGACGCGATGGCGCGCATGATCCGCCGCTGCGCCGAGATCCACATGCACCAGATCGCGCACGGCGGCGACCCGTTCGAGACCGGGAGCGCGCGGCCGCTCGATTTCGGCCACTGGTCGGCGCACAAGCTCGAGACCCTGACCCGGCACCACCTCCGCCACGGCGAGGCGGTCGCGATCGGGATCGCGCTCGATTCCCGCTACTCGGTGCTCGAGGGGCGCCTCGCCGCCGGGGCCGAGGAACGGATCGCGGCGCTGCTCGAGCACCTCGGCTTCCGGCTCTGGCACCCGGCGCTCGACGCCCGGGGGGCGAACGGCGAATTGCAGGTGATGGACGGGCTCCGGGAGTTCCGCGAGCACCTCGGCGGCGAGCTGACCGTGACCCTGCTCGAGGGCATCGGCCGGGGCGTGGAGGTGCACGCGATCGACGACCGGCGCATGCAGGCCGCGATGGACTGGCTCCGGGAGCGGGACGGCGCCCGATGAGGCTGGCGCGCGCGGACCTCGGCGAGCTCACCTACTGCTCCAACATCCACCCGGGCGAGACCTGGGCCGAGGTCCGGGCGAACCTCGAGCGCCACCTCCTCCCGGTCCGCGAGCGGGTCGCACCCGGCAAGCCGTTCGGGATCGGGCTCCGCCTCTCCGCAATCGCCGCCGAGGAGCTGGCGACGGCCGAGGCGTTTCGGAGCTTCGAGCAGTTCCTCGCGGCGAACCAGCTCTACGTCTTCACCCTCAACGGCTTTCCCTACGGCCCCTTTCACGGCACCCGGGTCAAGGAGGACGTCTATCAGCCGGACTGGAGCTACGACGAGCGGCTGACCTACACCGACCGGCTGGCCGACCTGCTGGCCCGGCTCCTGCCCGAGGGCGGCTACGGCACGATCAGCACCGTGCCCGGGACCTTCAAGCCGCTGGCCTCGGACGAGACCGTCGCGCAGATCGCCGACAACCTGATCCGGCACGCGGCGAAGCTCGCCCTCCTCGAACGCACCACCGGCCGGACCATCGCGCTCGCCCTCGAGCCCGAGCCGTTCTGCCTCCTCGAGACCATCGAGGAGACGGTCCGCTTCTTCAAGCGGCAGCTCTTCTCCGCGCGGGCGGCGGAGCGGCTCGCCGGCCTGACCCGGACCTCGACGGCCGCGGCCGAGATCGCGCTCCGCCGCCACCTCGGGGTCTGCTACGACGTCTGCCACGCGGCGGTCGAGTACGAGAACCCGGCGGCGAGCCTCGGGGCGCTCCGCCGCGCCGGTATCGGGATCGCGAAGCTCCAGCTCTCGGCGGCGCTCCGGATCGAGGCGGTGGACGAGGCGACGGTCGCGCGGCTGCGGCCGTTCGACGACGGCGTCTACCTCCACCAGACCATCGCCTCGCGCGGCGGCGAGCTGACCCGCCACCTCGACCTCCAGGACGCGTTCGCGGCCGTCGACGAGGAGCGCGGCGCGGAGTGGCGGGTCCACTTCCACGTGCCGATCTTCCTCGAGCGGATGGAGCACTTCGGCACCACCCAGAGCTTCCTCGCCGAGATCCTCGACCTGCATGCGAAGGAGCCGATCAGCCCGCACCTCGAGGTCGAGACCTACACCTGGGACGTCCTGCCGCCGGAGTATCGGGCGAGCGAGGTCTCGGAGGCCGTCGCGCGCGAGCTCGCCTGGGTCCTGAACCGTCTGGCGACGTGACGGCGGTGGCATGAGGGACCAGCCGCCGCCCCTGCCCTCCTCCCTCCTCGCCTGCCGGGGAGAGGTCGCGCTGGAGATGCGGCCGAGCGCCCGGGCCGGGGCATGAGGTGGCGGACCGCCCTCGCCCTCGGGCGGGTCTCCAACCTCCCGACGGTCTGGACCAACAGCCTCGCCGGCGTGGTGCTCGCCGGCGGCGCGATCGACCTCCGCCTGCCGCTCCTTCTGCTCGCGACCAGCGCCTTCTACGTCGGCGGGATGTGGCTGAACGACGCCTTCGACCGCGCGATCGACGCCGAGCAGAGGCCGGAGCGCCCGATCCCGTCGGGCGAGGTCGGCGCGCGCACGGTGTTCGGGACGGGCTTCGGCCTCCTCGGCCTCGGGCTCCTCCTTCTGGTCTGGATCGGCTTCGGCTTCGCGGCCGGGACCGGGATCTGGCCGGTGCTCGCCGGCCTCGGGCTCGCCGCCGCGATCGTGCTCTACGACGCCTGGCACAAGAGCAACCCGGTCAGCCCGCTGCTCATGGGCCTGTGCCGGGTCCTGGTCTACGTGACCGCGGGCCTCGCCGTGGTCGCGGCGCTGCCCTGGCCGCTCGTCGGCGGCGCGCTGGCGCTCCTCTGCCACCTGATCGGGCTGACCTACGTCGCCAAGCAGGAGACCCTCGACGAGGTCGGGAACCTCTGGCCGCTCCTGTTCCTGATGGCGCCGCCGGTCTACGGCGCGAGCGTCGGCGGCTTCGACAGCGTGAGCGGCACCCTCCTCTGGCTCGGCTTCGTCGCCTGGCTCGGCTTCGCCCTGGTCCTGCTGATCCAGCGCCGGCCCGGCGACGTGCCGCGCGCGGTGGTCAGCCTGATCGCGGGCATCTCGCTCCTCGACGGGCTCCTGATCGCGGCCGCGGGCGCCCCCGGGCTCGCCTGGTTCGGGCCGCTCGGCTTTCTTCTGACCCTCGTCCTGCAGCGCTGGATCGCGGGAACATGAAGAAGCAGCGCCCGAGCGCCGGAAGATGGTGGACGGCCCCCAGGCGCCCGCCTAAACTCCGGCGCCTTCAGGAGGCTGGGCTGGTGCGCCGGCAAGGCGCCCGCCGCATGACCATCAGGGACCGGATCTAGGGAGGATCCTCATGACACGACAGCTCTGCGTCGGCGCCGTCTCGGCGCTCGCCCTCTTCACCGTGGCCTCGGCGCCCGCCCACGCCGTCGACATCAACCTCGAGGAGGTCGCGACCGGCCTCACGGCCCCGCTCGCCATGGCCCAGCCCGCGGGCGACGACCGGATCTTCATCATCGAGCAGCCGGGCATGATCAAGATCCTGCAGAACGGCGAGCTGCTCGACGAGCCGTTCCTCGACATCCGTCACAAGATCGTCGACCTGCACCACGAGTTCGACGAGCGCGGCCTGATCGGGCTCGCCTTCCATCCGGACTTCGCCAACAACGGCAAGTTCTACGTGGCGTACTCGGCCCCGCTGGTCTGGCAGGGCGACCTGGCACAGAAGTTCTGGTGGGACCACACCAACACGGTCTCCGAGTTCACCGTGTCCAGCGACGACCAGAACGTCGCCGACCTGAACTCCGAGCGCATCGTCCACCAGCTCAACTGGCCGCAGTTCAACCACAACGGGCACTGGCTCGGCTTCGGCCCGGACGGCATGCTCTACATCTCGACCGGTGACGGCGGCTACGCCAACGACTGGGGCATCGGCCACGAGCCGCTGATCGGCAACGGCCAGGAGCCGGCCGACCTGCACGGCAAGATCCTCCGGATCGACGTCGAGCCGTCCGAAGGCATGGGCTACACGGTCCCCGACGACAACCCGTTCGTCGACGACCCGCAGTCCCAGCCCGAGATCTGGGCGCTCGGGCTCCGCAATCCCTGGCGCTGCTCGTTCGACATGGGCGGCGACAACGCGCTGATCTGCGGCGACGTGCAGCAGAACAGCTTCGAGGAGGTCTCGGTCATCAACGCCGGCGACAACCTCGGCTGGCGCGAGATGGAAGCCACCCACTGCTTCGACTTCGAGTACCCCAACCAGCACCCCGAGGACTGCGACAAGTCGCAGTACGTCCTGCCGATCCTCGAGTACAAGAACTGCACGGCGCAGCCGGACGGCTGCATGGGCATTTCCGTGACCGGCGGCTACGTCTATCGCGGCAGCCACAGCGAGTGGGACGGCAAGTACATCTTCGGCGACTGGTCGAAGAACTTTGCGACGATGGACGGGCAGATCTTCGTCGCGACCAAGAACGGCGACTCCTGGTCGATGGAGCAGGCCAACGTCACCAACATGGACGGGCCCCTGCCGTACGTGCTGGCGTTCGGCCAGGATGCCGAGGGCGAGGTCTACGTCCTGACCTCGATCACCACCGGGCCGAACGGCGGCCAGGACAGCATCTACCGGATCAAGCCGGCCAGCTGAGTCGCGATTTCCGGCATGACGGGCGCCCTCCCCGGCTTCCGGGGAGGGCGCTTCTCGTTCAGCGCCGGTTCACTCGCCGGAGCGCACTCCGGAGCCGCGTGCGGCCTGCGGCCGCCTCATCTCCGGGCAGGGCGCCGGGTGCGGTCGCCTTGACGGGGCGCGTGCCGCGTCCACATGTGTCAGATGAAAAAGGTCTGGAGGAGGCCCTTGCTCAGGTATCTCGCCCCCGCCGCGCTCGCGCTCGCCCTAGGCCTGCCGGCCTCGCTGCCCGCCGCCGAGGACGCCGAGCCGGAGTTCACCGAGAGCTTCATGCACGACGAGGAGAACATCCAGCTCGGCCGCGAGCTGTTCCGGCAGCAGTGCTCGCGCTGCCACGGCAAGGGCTCCTATCCCGGCAAGGCGCCGAAGCTGAAGCCGGCCAAATCGACGCCCGAGGACATCTACGCCAAGGTCACCTACGGCTTCGGCAAGATGCCGGCATGGGAGGAGGTGTTCTCCAACCACGAGCGGGCCGCGATCACGGCCTACATGAAGAGCCCGATCTTCAGCAACTGAGGTCGGGACGACAACGAGGCGAGCGCACATGAAGAAGCTAGTCGGCGCGGCGGTCGCGCTCGCGCTGGTCGGTGGTGCCCTGACGGCGCGGGCCGAGGCGCCGGCGGTCGCGCTGGAGCTGATCGTCGACGGCCTGACCCATCCGGTGGACATGGCCTCGCCGCCCGGCGATCCGCGTCGTTTCGTGGTCGAGCAGACCGGCTGGATCAGGATCATCGACGCCGACGGCCGGCTGCTCGAGCCGCCCTTCCTCGACCTGCGCCCGCGGATGTCGCTGTTCGACCCCGGCTTCGACGAGCGGGGCGT
>DASUSF010000003.1:0-7416 GCA_036375275.1 Geminicoccaceae bacterium
AACATTGCGATTGGCGACCACTGCGTACGCTCTGGGCCGTAAGCTCTAGCGAGTGCTTGCAAATCCGCGGTCGAGCGACTCTTGAGCGGCGCGATCACAAATACGTGAGCGACGGCGACGACAGGGAATAAATCGCGATGCGCCCGCCGGGCGGGGCAGGGAGATGCGCCCGGCGTCATCGCCGGGTCCTGCAGCGGTGGCGCGTGCTCCGGAGAGTGAATGTGGCTTGCGCGGCGGCGCAGGGTCGCCTAAGGAGCCGGGATGGCCAAGCTTCGGACCCGCCTCCGTCTTCGACGACGACGCCGCGCCTGAGAGGCGTCGGGGCGGCTGCGCGCCGCTCCCCCGGTCCACCCGCTGACGGCTCTGCACGCCGTCGGCGATCCGAAGCAGCAAGGCCGACCATCACATGGATCCGCACTCGAAGAGCACCCGGGCGAAGATCGTGTCCGCAGGACCGACGCCCCTTCGGGCGGCGAGCCGCACCGGCAGCACCATCCCCGGGACCTGCTTTCCGTTCGGGATCGGGGAGCCCCCGCGCGGGCCACTGCCGGTCGAGGCGCCCGTCGAGGCGCCTGGCGAGGTCGCGGCGCAGCGGATGAGCGGCATCGCCTCGGCGGACGGCATCCGTCGCCTCGAACCGGCCGATGCCGAGCCCTGGCGGGCGCTCCGGCTCGAGGCGCTCGAGCGCCACCCGGAGGCCTACGGCGCATCGCTGCAGGAGGAGCGGGCGCTGTCGCCGGAGGCCTGGCGCGCGCGGCTCGAGCGGGCGCTGGTGTTCGGCCTCTGGTCGGGGCCGGCGCTCTGCGGCTGTGCCGGGCTGTTCGTCGAGCAGACGCAGAAGAAGCGCCACAAGGCGGTGCTCTGGGGGGTCTACGTTCGGGCGGAGGCCCGCGGCCGGGGGCTCGGGCGCGCGCTGGTCGGGCGGGCGATCGACGCGGCGCGGACCCAGGCCCGCCAGCTCCATACCGCGGTGGTGATCGACAACCTCGCGGCGCGGCGGCTGTACCGGCGGCTCGGCTTCGTCGCCTACGGCATCGAGCCGCGCGCGCTCGAGGTCGCCGGGCGCTACCTGGACGAGGAGCTGCTGGTGCTGGACCTGGACCGTTGCGCGTCGGGGGCGGTGGAGGGCGGCGCCCCATGAAGGTGATCGTGGTCGGCGCGGGGATCGTCGGCCTCGCCACCGCCTGGGCGCTGCTCAGGTCCGGCCACGTGCCGGTGGTCCTCGACCAGGGCCCGATCCCGAACCCGCTCGGCGCCTCGCATGACCAGCACCGGCTGATCCGCCACGCCTATGGAGACGAGATAGGCTACACGAGGATGGTCGGGGAGGCGTTCGATGCCTGGGCGCGGCTGTTCGAGGACCTCGGGGAGGTCCACTACGTCCGGACCGGCGCGATCGCGGTCAGCTCGACGGAGGACGACGAGACCGATCGCACGCGGCGCACCTGGCAGACCCTCGGCATCCCCCACGCGGTCCTCGACCGGCAGGCGCTCGACCGGGCGATGCCGCAGTTCGCCTTCGAGGGTGCCCGCTACGGTCTGCTCGACGCCGCCGGCGGGCCGCTTCTCGCCGCTAGGATCCTCGAGGGGCTGGTCGGCTGGTTGAAGACGCGGGGCGTCATCATGCGCGCGAACGCCCGCGTGGCTGCGCTGCAGACGCCGGCACCCGCGGTCGTGCTGGAGAATGGCGAGGTCGTCGCCGGCGACCGGCTGGTGCTCGCCAGCGGAGCCTGGACCTCGAAGCTGGTCCCGGCGCTCGCCGGGCGGACAGCGCCCTCCCGCCAGGTCGTGGTCTACGTCGAGCCACCTGCCGCCTTCCGGCGGGCCTGGGCGGAAGGTCCGGTGCTGGCGCAGTTCCGGGACGGCCTCGACCTCTACAATCTGCCGCCGGTCCGGGGGCTGGACCTGAAGTTCAGCTGCCGCCCCCACCGCCGCCCCGGCGACCCGGACGACCCGCGGGAGCCGGCGCCGGATGAGGGGGAAGCGGTGCTCGCCCACGTCCGTCCACACCTCCGGGATGGCGGGGCGTATCGCGTGCTCGGCGCCAAGGTCTGCTACTACGGTCTCTCGGACACCGGCCGGTTCATCGTCGAGCCGCTCGAAGGTGCCGGGCTGGCGATCACCAACTGCTGCGGCCACATGTTCAAGTTCGGCGCGATGCTCGGCGAGCGAATCGCGGCGACGGTCGTAGGCGGCCACCGGATCGAGGCGCTGCAGCGCCTGGCGGCGGGGCAGGCGGTCGGAGCCCGGGGCGACGCCGCCTGAGCACCGCCGATCGGGCGGATCCGCGCGCCGAGAGGGAGCCGGTCGCCTCTTCGGATCGACAGGCGGTTCCGCCGGCCCGGCAGGCGATCAGTGGTACACGAACAGCGCGCAGGCGCACCGGTTGAGGAGATGCCGGGCGGTCGAGCCGAGGAAGAAGTCGCGCAGCCGGCCCTGGCCCGAGGCACCGAACGCCACCATGGTGGCGCCGACCCGCTCGGCCTGCTCCATGATGACGTCCTCGGGGCTCGCCGTGCTCTGCACCGGATGCAGATGGACCTCGATCCCGTGACGTCGCAGCAGCTCTGCCGGGCGCTCTCCGTTGAGCAGCGCCTCGGCGTCACCCTGCGGTCCGGACCCGATGGTCACGATGTGGACCGGTCGCCGCTCGGCGAGCCCGAGCAGGGCCAGCATGTGCATGGTCCGCGAGGAGCGGTCGCCACCGTCGCTCGCGGCGAGGATCGGTCCCTCGGACTCGGCGCGCTCCGGACAGACGATGATCGGGCGTGGAGTCTCCTGCAGGAGGCGATGCACCACGTCCGCGACCGCCGGCTCCTCGTCCAGATGAAAGTCGGTGTCACGGCCGATCACCAGGAGGTCGTGGCGGTGGGTCTCGTTACAGACCTGCTCGAACGGATCGCCTTCGACCTCGAGCACCCGCCACGCCGTGCCGAGATCCTCGCACGACGCCTCGAAGTGATGCTCGAGCCGCTCGAGGAAGCGGTGCGCCTCCTCGAGCTTCACCTGGTCGCGGTGCTGCTTGTACGCCATCCCGCCGATGCCGACTGCCGCCGGCGCGGTGAGGTGCTGACGGTCGAGCACGGCGAGGCCGGTGATCTCGGAGGTGAACTGACGGGCGAGCTTGATCGCCACGTCCTGGGCGGCACGACTGGGCTCGGTGTCGTCCAGAGCAACAACGATGCTACGCAGCACCTCGACCTCCCTCGTCGCTGTTGTGGCTGAACCGGCTCGCGCTCACCGCGGACCCGGAACGACGAACCCTTCGTCATCGATCACCCAGCCATCAGGCAGCCCGGCGGTCTTCCGCCGCCGCGGCCGCCGCATCGCGAGCCCTGCACCGTTGCTTTCCGGTTCATCGCCGCTCGCTGCCGGGTCCTCCTCGTCCGTCTCGCGCTCCGGCTGCGGCTCCGGCTTGAGTCTGCGGCGCGGCGCCGGCGGCGCCGCCGGCTCCGCAGCCGGCTCCCGCGCAGCCGCATCCGGCGGACCGTCCCGTAGCGTCGCGGCCTCGCTGCCGTTGCCGCCGACCCCGGCCGGCTCGTTGGCTGCGGCCAGCACGCCGCCCGGCTTCAGGCGGCTCCGCCGCACGCCCAGCGTGCCGCGTGCAGGCGCGCCATGGGGATCGGCCGGATCATCGTCGCCCGGTCGCGACAGCTGCAGGCGCCCCGAACGGGCGTTCGCCGCGCTGACCCTCGACTCCCGGCCCGGCTCGTCCTCGGGCGCCGGTGCCGGAGGTGCTTCGGACGGTTCCGGGGATGCTTCCGGGCCGGCGGCGCCCGGCGCCTCTTCGGGCGCACCCGGCGCGCGCGTCACCGGCGCCGCGTCCTCGGCGGGCCGCGTGAGGGCCAGCGCCATCGCGCGCAACCGCTCCTGATCGACGGGCACCACCGCCGGCTTCGGCTGCTGCTCCTCGGCGGCCACCACCTCGGCTTCGGCCTCGGCGTCCGCGATGGTCAACCGCAGCCGGGCGAGCTGCTCGAAGAACTCCTCGCGCTCGCTCGGGTTGAGCCGGTTGTGGGTGCGTTCCGCGATCAGGCGCTCCGCGTGCGCGAGCACCGACTGCGCATGGGCGAGCTGACCAGAGACATTGGTGCGCCCGGCGAGCATCTGAGCCAGCGCTTTCGTTGCCGGCTGCAGCACCGGCAGGAGATCGCGGGCCGAGTTCGGCAGTCCCTTCGGCGCTCCGCGGACGCGGCGCGCGTTGTTGTTCTTGTTCCTCTTCTTGGGACCCTGCCGCCGGAACGGAAACATGTTACGATTCTGCATCGAGCGATCTCGACCTCGCCTGGTGGCACTTCAGCCGGTTGACGGCCTGTGGGGCCATTGTTGCCTGGGCACGGACACGCGTCGCGAGCGCGCGTTCGACGTCACGTCCGGGCTGCGCGGGAGGACCCGCGTACCTGCACCATGCGCCTTCGGAACGTCAGCCAGCAGGTCCTTCACACCCTCGACGACCGTCGGCGCTTCGGCGCCACCTTCCAAGCCGGGTCGATCTCCGGTATCCGGAGATCAACGTGCGGGAGGAGAACTCCCGCTCATCCTCGAACGATCCAGGCGGCCACCACGAGCAGGACACCCGGTGCGTGGCAGGGACGCGATCAGAAGCGATCCGGTCGGGGTTAGTCGAAGCTCCCAGCCTTGCGGGCCATTTGCCCCCGAACGTCACGTTCACAAAATAGGGATAACCCGAACGAAGCTCAAGCCCAAGAAGCAAACTCGGGGCAGCAGCAGGCGATCAATCTGCTCCGGGCGTGGTCTTCGGGGGCGTACAGAGGCGCGACGCCGCCCAGCTCAAGTCCAGCGTGTGGTCGATCGGGAGGTGCATCCGCCCGCCATGCATTTCGATGATCCGACAGATCAGGGCGCGCGCGCTCGCCGGCACGACGGCGAGATCCAGTCCAGGCCAGGCAATACTTAGAACCGGCGGCTGTTCGATCATGATGCGCAAAGGTCCGGTGCGGCCGGCCGACAGGTAAAGCTCGACGATGCAGCGGGCGAGAGCCTTCAACCAGAAGGGGTCGCCAACCAGCGCGGCGGCCCGGTGCCGTCCCGAGACGGTCAGCTGCTCCGCGCCGGCGTGCGCCTCGTCCAGTGCCGCCCCGAACAGGTCCTCCAGCGCGATCCTCTGTTCGCCGACCGGCGCCGGGCACTCCAGCGCCTGGATCAGCAGAAGCAGCACCCGGCTCTGTCTGAGGAGGTCCTGACCGGCGGCCTGCACGTCGGCGAGGCAGTCGCGGGCCTGCTGGCTCAGGGGGCCGGTCGAGCCGTCCAGCATCAGCTCGACGTTGCCGAGGATGGCGTTCAACGGCGTCGCGAACTCGTGGCTGAGGCGGGGCTCGCGGCAGTCCAGCCGGCTCCTCGGCGGCTCCGCCCCGGGGTTCGACTCCTCTCGCGGTCTGAACGAGCCGGCCATTCGGATCCGTCGCATTCGCCAGGGACGGCCGCCGGAACTCCGGCGTCGCCTCGGGCGGCCTCGCACGCGTTGGCGGCGCATCCCCGCTACGCTAGACCCGGATCTTTAACAGCGCCTTAAACTCGGGTGCCGGGGCGGCGAGGACCGCCGGGCGGCGCGGCTCGTTTCGCGGGGCGGGGAGGTGGCGTACTTCTTTTTCGGCACGTTGATGGACCCGGACGTCCTGGCCCTGGTTCTCGGGCGGCGGCTGGGGGACCACGACCGGCTGGCCGCGGCCCTCGATCACCACCGGACCGTCCGGGCGGCGGCGAAGGCCTACCCCGTCCTGGCGCCGGAGCGGGGCGCGGTGACGCGCGGGCGGGTGCTGCTCCGGCCGACCCGGCGCGACGACCGGCGGATCGTGTGGTTCGAGGAAGACGAGTACGCGGCGCGCTGGTGCAGCGTCCGCCTGGCCTCCGGCCCGTCGATCCGGGCGCGCGTGTTCTTCGGCCTCGACGCCCTTGGCCGTACCGAGGTTCCCTGGGAGTACGGCCGATGGTGCCGGGAGGAGAAGGCCGGCTACCTGCTCCGCTGCGCCGAATGGCTCCGCGACCTGCCGCCTTGAGCCGCACCCGGCTTGACAGCGGGCGCTCCACGGTCAGGAATCGGACCCTGCGGAGGGGCGGGACGGCTCGGACCATGAGCACGCATCATTTCGATCGGCGGATGCTGCTGGCGGACGGGGGACGCGCGGCGCTCGGCACCGCCCTCACCCTGGGCCCGCTGATCATGCTCGACACTGCGCCCGTCGTGACCTGGGCGCTCGGCGCCCTCGCGCTCCTGTTCATCTGGTTCGCGATCCGCACGTCGATCCGCTGGCGGAGCCGGGTCGTGCTGTCGGTCGGGCAGATCGGGCTCGAGGGGCCGCGCCCGCGGACCATCCGGTGGCAGGACCTGCAGAGCGTCCGGCTGGCCTACTTCGCCGCCCGGCGGGGCCGCGAGCAGCGGCAGCCGGGATGGCTGCAGCTCACCCTCCGCGGTGGCCCGCAGCGGGGCCTCAAGATCGATTCGACGCTCGAGCGTTTCGACGAGCTGCTCGCCCAGGTCCACCGCGTGGCGCTCGCCCGGGATCTGCCGCTGGACCCGACCACGGCGGGGAACTTCGCGGCCCTCGGCCTCGGCACGCCGGACCCGGAATCGGAGCCGGCCGCCGATCGGTGGACCGGTTCGGGCGCGCGGCCCTGACGACCGGCGGAGCCGGGTCAACGACCGGCCGCGGCACGCGCGGCGTCCCGACCGCCTTCGCTTTCTCTCGGAGCGCGGCAGGAAGCCCGGGGGCGGGGCTTGAGCAGCAGGCAGAGCGCGAACAGCACGGCGAGACCCGCGGCGCCGCGCCCCACGTCGAGGCTTTGACCGAGCCAGCGCTCCTGGACGAGGCCGAGGCCGACCAGGCCGAGCCAGGCGATGCCGAGGGCGGCGAGACCGAGCTGCCAGCGGGCGCGGATCAACATCGGTCCCGCGAGCGCGGCGAAGCCGATCACGAGCGGCAGGCTGGCCGCGACAAGATCTGCGGCGCCGAGCGCCCGCAGCCGGACCAGCAGGTCGAGCGGCTCGGGCGTCCCGGCGGGCAGGCCCGCCGCGTGCGCCGCCGCGACGCTTCCGGCGCAGGCGAGGGCGAGGAAGATGCCGTCCCGCCAGCCGGGCCGGGGCGGCACCGGCGCGGGTCGCGGCTCGGCTGGCGAGACTGTCCCGCCGCGACGGGATTTCGCCGTCACCGCGGCCTCGGCATCAGCTTGACCGGCGTATCCCGATCGAGCCCTTCGAGCAGGCCGTCGACCAAGCGATCGAAGCCCGAGGCGGGCGGGGCCGGGGCGGGCCGTCCGAAGGGTTCCGCGCGCGCTCCGGGTTCGGCCGCGTTCCCGGGCGGTCCGCTCCGGTTGACCGCGTATCCGGCCGGCAGAATGATGCGCTCCTGGGGCTGCTCCGCTGCCACGGGCGCCGGGACGGGCACGGCGTCCGGCAAC
>DASUSF010000004.1:0-21807 GCA_036375275.1 Geminicoccaceae bacterium
GCACTCTACGAGCACAAGATCTTCACCCAGGGCATTGTCTGGAACATCAACTCGTTCGACCAGTGGGGGGTCGAGCTCGGCAAGCAGCTGGCCAAGGTGATCCTGCCCGAGCTCGAGGGTCCCGAGCCGGTCACCACCCACGACGCCTCGACCAACGGGCTGATCAACCACTTCAAGCGACTCCGCGCGGGCTGACCTCCCCCACCCGCTGGGCGGCCGCGCCACGCGCGCCAGGCGCCTGCTCGCCCGCCGGGCCGGACGAGCCGATCCGGCACCCTCTCCCCCGGGGGAGGGTCTGCATCCCGGTCCCCGCTCAGTCGCGCGTCGGGGCGCGTCACGCCCTCTCCCTTGGGGGAGAGGGACGGGATGAGGGTGATGCCAAAGGCAACCCGAAGAGGGCTGGACTCCCTGCATGGGCAGCCCGAACCCGCCCCGCGCCGCCGCCTGCTTGCTGAGGATGCCGGCCGCTTCTCAGTCGCGGAGGAGCGTCCCCTCCATCACGATCACCGCGCCGCCGCCGACCCGGATCGCTGCCAGCGCGCCGTCGCTCCGGACCACCGTCACCTCGAGCCGGCTCGGCCGACCCATCTCGAGCCCCTGGGCGAGGACGAAGCGGTGCTCGCCGTCGCCGAGCCCGCCGCGCTCGCTGAGCCATCCGCCGAAGGCCGCGGCCGCGCTGCCGGTCGCCGGGTCCTCGGCGACTCCGGCGCCGGGCGCGAACATCCGGACCTGGAAGTCGATGCCAGGACCGCCGTCCCGGGCGACCAGGTAGAGGTGGTCGTGCGGCGTGCCGCCGAGGATCCGCTCGAACGCGCCGCCATCGAAGCGGGCGCGACCGAGCACAGCCCGGTCCCGGACCTCGACGATCAGGAACGGCAGGCCGGTCGAGGCGCCCTCGGGGAGGCCGTGCGTGGTGACGAGGTCGTGGGGGTCCAGCCGGATCACCGGCGCCAGCTCATGCGCCGGCGGCGCCGGAACGAAGCTCGGCGCTTCCGGCGCCTCGAGTTCGGCGAAGACGAACCGTCCGCCTTCCCGTCGCAGCCGGACCGGTACCAGCCCCGCCGCCTCCTCGAGCACCAGCACGGGCTCGTCCGCCGGATGCTCGACCCGCCCCTGGTCGGCCAGGACGAGCGCCGTCCCGATGGTCGGGTGGCCCGCAAACGGCACCTCCTTGCCGGGCGTGAAGATCCGGACCCGCACGTCGCCGCCCCGCTCGGGCGGCAGCACGAAGGTCGTCTCGGAGAAGTTGAACTCCCCCGCGATGGCCTGCATCGCGGCACCGTCCAGACCGGCGCCATCGAGGACCACGGCGAGCTGATTGCCGGAAAACGGCTGGTCGGTGAAGACGTCGGCGATGACGAAGCGTCGGGGCATGGCTCGTCTCCTCAGGCCCGCCAGAAGGGCTTGTCCGCCTCGGCCCGGGCGTCCGCGCGGGTGATGCCGAGGTCCTTGAGGCCGCGCTCGTCCATGGCGAGCAGGCGGCGGCGCGCCCGATGCCGCTCGTCCCAGAGCAGCAGGCGCTCGAACCAGACCTGAAGCCGGCGTTCCGCCGCCAGGGGAGCCGGGAAGTGCCGGCCAACCCACCCGATTGATTCTTTGGCCATCGCGATCTCTCCGGATATGGAGGGTGCAATGGAGCTTCGATCTTGACATGCTAGGGTGTCAATGATCTTATTGCCACCATGACAATGTACCGGCCCGACCTCGGCGCCCGCGGCGGCCCCCGCTACCGCGCGCTCGCCCAGACGATCATCGAGGACATCGAGGCGGGGCGCCTCGCGGACGGGCACCGGCTGCCGCCGCAGCGTGACCTGGCGGTCGAGCTTGGCGTCACCATCGGCACGATCAGCCGGGCCTACGCCCTGGTCGAGCGGCAGGGCCTGGTCTCCGCCGAGGTCGGTCGCGGGACCTTCGTCCGGCGACCGCCGCCGCCGCCTGCCCGGACGGTGGCGTCCGCAGCGTCCGCCAGCGCCTCCGACCTGATCGACCTCACGATCAACCGCCCCGCCGACCGGACCTGCTACCGGGAGGCCCTGAAGGCGACGCTCGCCGGCCTGGACCTCGACCTCGATCACGATCTGCTCGACTACGCGCCCCGGGCGGGTTCGGCGCAGCACCGCCGAGCCGCGGCGGACTGGCTGGTGCGTTCAGGGGTCGGGGTCGATCCCGCGCACGTGATCCTGACCGGCGGTGCCCACCAGGCGATCGTCGTCGCGCTCGCGGCGCTGGTGCGGCCGGGCGAGCCGCTGCTCGCCGAGAGCCTGACCTACCCCGGCGTGCGGGGCATGGCGGCTTCGCTGCACCTGCGGGTGGAGGCGGTGCCGCTGGACGAGGGGGGGCTCCGGCCCGATGCGCTGGAGGCGGCCTGCCGGCAGACCGGGGGGCGGGTGCTGTTCGTCAACCCGACGCTGCACAATCCGACCACGGCGACCCTTTCCGACGCCCGCCGGCGCGCGATCGTCGAGATCGCCCGGCGGCACGATCTCGTGATCATCGAGGACGACGTCTACGGCCTGCTCAAGGAGCAGCGCCCGGCGAGCTTCTTCTCGCTCGCGCCGGAGCGGACCGTCCACATCTCGAGCGCATCGAAGGCGCTCGCGCCGGGGCTGCGGCTCGGCCTCCTCGCGGCGCCGGACCGGCTGCAGGCGCGGCTCGCCGACGTCAAGTACGACCTCATGCTGTCCGGCGCGCCGCTGCCGGCGGAGATCTTCCGGATCTGGGTGGCGGACGGCACGGCGGACCGGCTGCTCGAGCGCCAGCGGCGCGCCGCCCGCGCGCGTCAGGTGCTGGCGGGCGAGGTTCTCGGACGGCACGAGCCGCGGACCGACCCTGCGGCGTTCCACCTGTGGCTGCCGTTGCCGGCACCGTGGCGGACCAGCGACTTCGCGGCCGCGGCGGCGGCCGACGGTTTCGCGGTCGCGCCGGGGCACGCCTTCGCCACGGGGCGGAGCCACGCCCCGCACGCGGTGCGGGTCTCGCTCAGCGCCCCGTCGGACGACGCGGCGCTGGTGCGAGCGCTGAGGGGGATCGCGCGCCTGCTCGACCGGCCGCCCGAGCCGCGGCGCGGCCTGATCTGACTACCAGGCGCGCTCGGCGATCGCGCGCCTGTCCTCGAGCTCGTGGGCCATCGCCGCGAGATCGTCGATGGAGCAGTCGCGGAGCGAGACCAGGCCGACCACCGAGCCGCGCTCGACCACCGGCATGTGGCGGTAGCCGAACTCGTCCATCCGGCGGATCACCTCGTCGACGCTCTCCCCGGGCGCGATGGTGTCGGGCTCGCGCGACATGACCTCGAACAGCAGGGTGCGGTCCGGCTCGAGCCCGCGCGCGATCACGCGGCGGACCAGGTCGCGCTCGGTGAAGATACCGACCAGCACGTCGCGCTCCATCACGACGACGCAGCCGACGTTGTGCTGGTCCATGAGGTGGATTGCTTCGCGCACGCTCGCCGTCGGAGGCAGACGGCGGACGGCGGCCTCGGACATGATCTCTTTGACGCGTCGGTGACGCATGCCTCTCTCCCGGTTCAGATCCCCAGGCGCCCGACTTCTGCTTCGTGTCCCTGAAGCCGTGATTGTGCCGGAGATGGGGCCCCGCGATCAACCACGGAATGCGGCTTCCTCTTGCCTGTCCGCGTCAGGCGCGAAGAGCCTGGCCCAGGTCCTCCTCGAGGTCCAGGGGGTCCTCGAGACCGACCGAAAGCCGGAGCGTGTCGTCCCTGATCCCGAGCGCCACGCGCTCCGCTTCCGGCAGCCGCTGGTGGGTGGTGGTCGACGGATGGGTGATCAGCGATTTGGCGTCGCCGAGGTTGTTCGAGATCGAGATCAGGCGCAGGCGGTTGAGCAGCGCGAACGCGCCGGGCTGGCCGCCCCGCACCCGGAACGCGATCAGCCCGCCGCCGCCGCTCATCTGGCGCTTCGCGAGCGCGTGCTGGGGATGGCTCTCGAGCCCGGGATGGCGGACCTCGAGGACCTCCGGGCGGTCGTCCAGGAAACGGGCGAGGCGCAGCGCGTTCTGCTCGTGCCGGCGCATCCGGAGCGACAGGGTCTCGAGCCCCTTCAGCATGACCCAGGCGTTGAAGGGGCTGAGCGCCGGCCCGGTGTGCTTGAGGAAGGGCTGCAGGACCTCGCGCTTGAAGCCGCCCGAGGACAGGACCGCGCCGCCGAGGCACCGGCCCTGGCCGTCGATGTACTTGGTCGCCGAGTGGACCACGATGTCCGCCCCGAGCTCGCCCGGCCGCTGCAGGATCGGGCTCGCGAACGCGTTGTCGACGATCACGCTCGCGCCGGCGCCGCGCGCGAGATCGACGACCGCGTGGATGTCGACCAGCTCGAGGGTCGGGTTGCAGGGGGTCTCGAAGAACACCGTCCGGGCCGGCCGCTTCAGCGCCGCCGCCCAGGCGTCGAGGTCGGTGCCGTCGACCAGGACGACCTCGATCCCGAAGCGCGGCAGGAGCTCGGCGAGGATGTAGTGGCAGGAGCCGAACAGCACCCGCGAGCCGACCACCCGATCGCCGGCGCGGAGCTGGCTCATCAGGGCGGCGTTGACCGCCGCCATGCCGGTCGCGGTCGCCGACGCCTCCTCGAAGCCTTCGAGCGCGGCGAGGCGCTCCTCGAACATCCGGACCGTCGGGTTGGCGAGCCGCGAGTAGACGTAGCCGTCCTGCCGGTCGGCGAAGCGGGCTTCGGCGTCCTCGGCGCAGTCGTAGCGAAAGCCCGAGGTCACGAAGAGGGCCTCGCTGGTCTCGCCGAACGGCGAGCGGCGGGTGCCGCCATGGATCAGGAGGCTGTCCGGACGAAGCTCAGGCATCATGTCTCTCCACAAGCAGACGCCCCGGCCGTCGGCCAGGGCGCTTGCTCGTCCCGACCTTTTAGCAGCTTGTTTTACGTGGCCTGCAAGCCGGCCGGCTCAAATCACCACGTGCCGCGAGCGTAGGCGGCGGCTGCGGCCCGGTCAATCCGCAATGCCTCACATGCCTGCCGGCCACGGGCGCATGGAATGGCGGACCGGCTCCGGCGTTGACGAGCCATGTCCACGAGAACCCATGGAAGGAGACGTCGATGGTTCCGCAGCTCGAGACGAAGTCCCTGCTCCTCGCTCTGTTCCTCGGCCTGAGCGGCTTCACGCTCGCCGCCTGCGGCGACGACGACGCCGCCGAGGACGTCGGAGAGGCGGTCGAGGAGACCGGCGAGGAAGCCGGCGAGGCGGTCGAGGAGGCCGGCGAGGAGATGGAGGAGAACACCAACCAGTAGCCGGCAGGCGCGGCGCCGCAATCCGCTAGAGCGGAGCCCGACATGACGGAACCGCCAGGCCAACGGTTCCGTTCGGGGAATCCGCTCTAATCTGTTAGCAGAGCAATTTTGTTCCGATGAGCGGAAGGACGTCCTGATGCGATGTGCTTCTGTCTCATCGGAAACTGCTCTACGCGTCCAGCCCCCGGGCCTGGTCGAGCGAGCGGAGCCCGTCGCGCTCGAGGCGCTCGCCGAGGCGGCGGACGATTTGCCGGACGAGGCCGGGTCCCTCGTAGATCAGGCCGGTGTAGAGCTGAACGGCGATCGCCCCGGCTCTGATCTTGGCGTAGGCGGCGTCGCCCGAGTCGACGCCGCCGACCCCGATCAGCGGCAGTTCGCGCCCGGTCCGGCGATGGATCGCGCGGAGCAGCCGGGTCGACGGCGCGAAGAGGGGCGGGCCGCTGAGCCCGCCGGCTTCGCCGCGGTGCCTGGACCGGAGATCCGCCGGCCGGGCGGTCGTCGTGTTCGAGACGATCAGGCCGGCCACGCCTTGCTCGAGCGATAGGTCCGCGACGGCGAGCGCATCTGCGTCGGCCAGATCGGGAGCGATCTTGAGCAGGATCGGCACACCCGAATCCAGGTCCGCCCGAGCCGTCATGATTCGGCCGAGGATCCCACCCAGCGCCTCGGTCGCCTGCAGATCGCGCAGCCCCGGCGTGTTGGGCGAGGAGACGTTGATCACCAGGTAGTCGGCGATTCCCGCGAACCGCCGAAGCCCGGCGACGTATTCGGCCGCCGGATCGGCGCTCCCCTTGTTGATTCCGAGGTTCACGCCCAGCAGGCCGGCGCGGGCGCCGAGCCGCTCCAGTCGTCGCGCGGCCGCGTCGTGGCCGCGATTGTTGAACCCCATCCGGTTGATCAGCGCCCGGTCCTCCTCGAGCCGGAACAGGCGCGGCCGCGGGTTGCCGGGCTGCGGCCGCGGCGTGACGGTTCCGACCTCGACCGCGGCGAAGCCGAGGCCGAACAGGCCGGCCACGGCGCCCGCGTCCTTGTCGAACCCGGCGGCCAGCCCGATCGGGTGGGGCAGGCGCCGGCCGAACAGGTCGACCGCGAGGCGCGGGTCGGGCGCCGGCGGCAGCCGAAGCACGCGGGCGCGCAGCCCGCGCAGCGCGAGGGCGTGGGCCGTTTCGGGCGGCAGGAGGCGGAGGGCGCGCGCGAGCATGCCGGCCTTGTACCACCGCGCGAGCCGCCCGCGCGCGCTGATCCAGCTCAACCGAAGATATACTTGCTTTACCACTTTCTCCCGCTGTGCGACGATCGGGCGTCCGCGCCCCGGGCCACGACCATTGCCACTGAGGGGATCATGGAGCGTCCTGCGGCTCTCGGGGTCGGCCAGATCCGGACCGTGGCCTTCTCCGGCATCGACGTGCGCGACGTCGACGTCCAGGTGCAGATCAGTGCGGGACTGCCGGCCTTCACCCTGGTCGGGCTGCCGGACAAGGCGGTCGGCGAATCGCGCGAGCGGGTGCGCAGCGCCCTCGGCGCGCTCGGCCTCGGCCTGCCGCCGAAGCGGATCACCATCAACCTCGCGCCCGGCGACCTGCTCAAGGAAGGCAGCCACTTCGACCTGCCGATCGCGCTGGCGCTGCTGGTCAGCCTCGGCGTCCTGCCGGCCGACGCCGTCGAGGGTCACCTGGCGCTCGGTGAGTTGGCGCTCGACGGCACCATCACCGCCGTCAACGGGGTGCTGCCGGCGGCGGTCGCCGCGGCGGCGCGCGAGGCCGGGCTGATCTGCCCCGCGGCCTGCGGCGGCGAGGCGGCCTGGCTCGGCACCGACATCGAGGTCCTGGCGGCGCCGAGCCTGCTCGCGCTGGTCAACCACTTCACCGGCCACCAGGTCCTGACGCCGCCGGCGCCGTCGGTCGCCAGCGGCCTGGTCGACTACCCGGAGCTGACTGACATCAAGGGCCAGGAAACCGCCAAGCGGGCGCTCGAGATCGCGGCCGCAGGCGGCCACAACCTGCTCCTCACGGGTCCCCCCGGCGCCGGCAAGTCGATGCTCGCCGCACGGCTCCCGGGCCTGCTCCCGCCGCTCGATCCGACCGAGATCCTGGAAGTGAGCATGGTGCAGAGCGTCGCCGGCATGCTCGACGGCGGGCGGCTGACCGAGCGGCGGCCGTTCCGGAGCCCGCACCACGGCGCCTCGGTCGCCGCCATGGTCGGCGGCGGCGCGCATGCCCGCCCCGGCGAGGTGTCGCTCGCCCACAAGGGCGTGCTGTTCCTGGACGAGCTGCCGGAGTTCGCCCGCGCGGTGCTCGAGGCGCTGCGCCAGCCGCTCGAAAGCGGGCGGATCACGGTGGCGCGTGCCAACCACCACGTCACCTACCCGGCACGGGTGCAGCTGGTGGCCGCGATGAACCCCTGCCGCTGCGGGCACTTCGACGACCCGGCGCTCGCCTGCGGCCGGGTGCCGCGCTGCGCCCAGGACTATCAGGCGCGGATCTCCGGCCCGCTGTTCGACCGCATCGACCTCCACGTCGACGTCCCGGCGCTGAAGCCGGTCGAGATGGGGATGCCGGGCGACGGCGAGCGGCGGCCGGTGGTCGCGGCGCGGGTCGCGCGGGCCCGGGAGGCGCAGGCAGAGCGCTTCATCCGGCTGCACCGGAAGCAGCTCAGGACCAACGCGGAAGCGGATGGTGCGCTGCTCGATGCCATCGCCGAGCCCGATCCGGCCGGGCGGGAGCTGCTGATCCGGGCCGCCGAGCGCCTCCGGCTCACCGGTCGCGGCTACCACCGGGTGCTCAGGGTCGCCCGCACCATCGCCGACCTCGAGGGGGCGGAGCTGGTCCGCCGCCCCCACATCGCCGAAGCGCTTTCCTTCCGCCGCCTCGCCCCGGACCGGCGCTGAGCTCAGGCGATGATCTCGATCGAGGTTCTGACGTTCGGGACTCTGCCCAACGCCCGGTCCTGGGTGACGAGCGGGACGGCAAGCGCCTCTGCCAGTGCGATGTAAATCGCGTCGTAGACGGTCGCGTTGTCACGAAGCTCGAGGGCACGAGGGAGAAGAAGGTCGTGCCGATAGCGCTGCAACAGAAGCGCGTCGAGATCGGCCAGGATGCTACGAACAGTGAGCGCTCTCACCTCACCACGCAGGAGAAGGCGACGAAGGGCGTGGCCGATTTCCGCGTCGATGAGATGAGGCGCGGCAAGCCGACCGGCCTCCCGCATCCGCTTCTCGATCGACGCGTACAGTCGCCGGTGGAGCAGGACATTCACCAGAGCGGATGCATCGATGACGATCACCCGCGACCTTCCCGGTGCGCCCTGATGATGTCGACTGGATCTTCCGTCAGCTCAACCGGTTCGCGGGCCTCTAGCCGACGGAACCACTCTTCGAGCGTCGGAACCTTCGCCATGCGCTCAAGCTCTTCCCGCAGGTAATCGGAGAGGCTCATGCCGGCCTCGGCCGCCCGGACCTTGAGCGTCCGGTGCACGTCGTCCGGGACGTTGCGGATCTGGATCATCTTCGTCATGCGCACAACATGCGTGCATGTGCTGCGCATGTCAAAGCCGCGCTCGCCGCACCCGGCGTTCGGAACCATGTCTTCGGCATGCGGGGCACGATCGTCGCCGGGCTGATCCTTCTCTGCGCTGCGCTACCGGTCGCGGCGGACCACGCGCTCACGGCGGGAGCGGCGCATCGCGCGGCCGTCCGGAACGAGCTGACCATCGTCGACATCCGGCTCCCGTCCGAGTGGGCGGAGACCGGGCTGCCGGAAGGGGCCGAAGGCGTGCCGCTGCAGGATCCGGCAACCCGCGGCGTCCGGCCCGGCTTCGTGGACGCCCTGCTCGAGGCCGTCGGCGGGACCGGAGCGCGCCGATCGCCCTGATCTGCGCCCGCGGCAACCGCTCGGCGTTCGCTCAGAGGCTCCTCGAGGCGGCGGGCCTCACCGAAGTGCACGACATAAGCGACGGCGTGCTCGGCGGCGCCAACGGACCCGGCTGGCTCGCACGCGACCTTCCGCTCCAACCATGCGCGACCTGCTGAGCCAAGGGGGCCGCCGCCCGGCGAACTCAGGCCCGGCCCGACGCCGCCTCGATCGCCCGGACCTGGTCCTCGACCGAAACCTTGAGCTGCGAGGTGACCTCGAGCTTCCGGTCCTCGTAGACGTTCACGGCCTCGGGATGCTCGTGGGCGTAGGCGCGGATCCGCTCGTCCCGCTGGATCAGCAGCTCCTCGATCTGCGGGCGGAACAGCCGGAGCATGGCGGTGAGCCAGCGGTTCACGGGCCAGCTCGGCCGGCTCATCTTGATGTCGAACGAATCGAGCATCGCGCACACGTCGTGCGCCCGGTACCAGGTCTCGCCGGTGACCCAGCGGTTGGTGGTGAACAGCCCGACCGGCCAGCCCGAGGCATCCATCGAGATCGCGATCAGGTGGCAGACGAGGTCGTGCCGGTCGGCCTTTGGCTGGAGGTCCGGGAGGGGCGCCGGCCGGATGCCCTCCGGCATGCCGCCGCCCCGGACGAAGGTGTGGAAGTGGCCGTGCTCGCCCGGGCGCTCGCTCTTGTCGTGGGCGTGGTAGTACCACTGGGCGTGGCTCTCCGGGTCGAACACGTCGCCCTTCGGATAGTGGTCGAGAATGTAGAAGTTGCCCTCGTGCTTGAGAACGTCGCCGACCAGGTTGTCGCCCGTCTTCCTGAGGATGCGGCGCCACTCGAGCACCTCGTGACCCGCCCCGAGCATCGCTTCGAGGGTCGGCGCTGGCAGACCCTCCAGGTGGTCCCTGCTCTCATCCCGGCGTGTCGGTTCTGGCAGCAGCATGACCTTCTCCTGCTCGCCCTTCCCCGACGAGCGTTTGGCGCCTGATCCAGTCTCGCGGCAGAGGTCCTACGCCCGCGTGATCGCGGTGATCCGACCTCCTCCGCGCGCTCCGAAGTGTGCAGGAGCGGGCTCAGGCTCGACATCGTCCCTGGCGTCGACGCGTCAGCATAGCCCGCGGGCCCTGAAGGGGCCTCACCAACATCTGGGAGAGCATCTCATGAAGCCTCCGGGGCTCGCTGGACATCGCCCGGGTTGCACGCCGCGAAGGCGCTGCCCGTGCGCCCCTGCGCGGCGGCGAACCCCTGCAATCCTGCGAGCCGTGCGCGGCGGCCAAGATCGTCAATCCTGCAATCCATGTGCGGCGGCGCATCCCTGCAACCCATGCGCGCCAAGCGACCGTGCCGCCGACGGCCGGACGTGGGCGGGAGTCTTCGGCCTCCCGCTGTCACGTCCCGGCCTCCTCCTCGACCTGGATCTCGACCTCCTCGCCCAGGACGTCCTCGATGTAGAGCATCTTCACCGTGACGAGGCCGGCCGCGGCGAGCGGCGTCGCCAGGATCACGCCGAGCGGACCGAGGATCACGCCGAGCAAGATCTGCGCGGTGACGGTGAGGGCGGGCGGCAGCGCGACCGACCTCCTCTGCACGAGCGGCGTGAGGATGTAGCCTTCGAACGACTGGATGAGGGTGTAGTACACCATCGCCCACACCGCCGTCTCCGGCCCTTCCGCGAAAGCTGCGAGGAACACCGGCACGGCTGCGAGGATCGGCCCGAGAAACGGGATGAAGGTCAGCAGGAAGGCGATCACCGCGAGCGTCATCGCCAGTGGCACGCCGAGCAGGGAGAGGCCGACGTAGGTCATCACCCCGACGACCGTCATCGAGACCAGCTGTCCGATGAACCACCAGCGGAGCGTGCGTCCGATGGTCTCGAGGATGTGCCGCGCCCGCTCGCGCTTCGGTTCGGGAACCAGCAGGGTGGCGCCGTCCAGGTAGAGCTTCGGGTCCGCGGCGAAGTAGATCGTCACGACCACGAGGATCAGGACATTCGCGAGAATGCCGAAGGTCGACGCGATGATGCCGGTGGCGCCGCCGACCAGGCCAGCCGGGGAAGGGATCACCTGCAGGAGGTCGACGTCCTTGGCCAGGCCCTCCGCCCATTCCTCGAAGCCGACCCGGTCCAGCAGCCCCTGGAGCGTGTCGCCGAGGCTCTTGATCAGAACCGGCAGCTCCTTGTCCAGCTGTGGCACCAGCATCGTGCCGATCGCGCCGAACAGCCCGAAGATGGCGAGGATGACCACCATGAGCACGACGCCGTCCGGCAACGGCGACCGCCGGCGGAGCGCGGCGGTGGGGGCACGCAGCACATTCGCCAGAAGGACGGCCGCGAACAGCAGGAGGAGGATGTCGACCGCGAACCAGAGCACCGAGGCGATGATCAGCACGGCAAGCGCGATGCAGGCGGTCTCGAACACCCGCCAGCCGAAGCTCCGGGGCGACGTCCCTGCGCCCACCTCGCCGGGTCCGGTTGCTTTCTTCATGTGCGCCACGTGCCCCGCCTGAGCACCCCCGCCGGGCGGTCGGCGGGACCATCCCTCCGCCCTCGCGTCCCTGCCGAAGCAGCGGTCAGAGGAGCGTGCCCAGCACCTCGAACAACCGCTCGACGTCCTGGTCGTCGTTGTAGAGGTGCGGCGTGATCCGGAGCGACGCGCCGCGCTGGCTGAGATGGATGTTCAGGGCCGCCAGCCGCTCGAGCAGGCCGGGCGGCGGGCCGTCCGGGAAGCGGACCCCGAGAAAGTGGCCCGCCCGGCAGTCCTCCGGCGTCGGCCGGAGACCGAGCGCTCGAGCCCGCTCCGCGATGTCGCGGGTGCGCACCGCGAGGGTCCGGGCGATCGCCGGAACGCCCCAGGCGAGCAGCTGCTCGAGCCCGACGATGCTCATCGGCATCAGCCCGAAGTTCGAGCGCTCGCCCATGTCGAACCGCCGGGCCCCCGGCTGGTAGCGGTCCCGGTAGTCGATCAGGCCCGCGAAGTCCTCGCTCCGCTCGCGCGCGATCCAGTTCTCTTCCAGCGGCCGGCCCTCCTGGTGGGCGGGCGCGACGTAGAGATAGCCGAGGCTGTAGGGGCCGAGCAGCCACTTGTAGCCGGGACACGCCAGGAAGTCGGGACGGATCGCCTCGAGGTCGAACGGCAGCGCGCCGAGGGACTGCGTGGCGTCGACCACCAGCGCCGCCCCGACCGCGCGGCAGCGCGCGCCGATCGCCTCGAGGTCGAGCAGCGCGCCGTCGGTCCACCGGCAGTGCGGCAGGGCCGCGATCCCGACCCGCTCGTCGAGCATGCCGAGCACCGCGGCCGTGACGTCGCCGTCCTCGGGCTCGGGGACGGTCACGACCGCCGCGCCGGCCCGTGCCGCGGCCACCCGCCAGGTGTAGACGTTGGAGGGAAACTGCTCGGGCAGGAGCAGCACCCGCTGCCCCCGGTCGAGCGGCAGGTTCCGGGCGGCGATGGCGAGGCCGTAGCTCGCCGCCGGCACGATCGCCACGTCGTCCGCCCGGCAGCCGAGCAGCGCCGCGAACAACCCGCGCGCGCGCTCGCTGTCCTCGAAGAAGTGCTCGGGCCGGATCTCCCAGGGCTGCGCCTTCCGCGCCGCCGCCACCCGACCGGCCTCGACCGCGCGGTTCAGGAGCGGCGACATGTAGGCGCAGTTCAGGTACGCGACGTCGCGCGGCAGGTCGAACAGGTGCCGCTGGCTCGGGATGACGCCGTCCCTCGCCCCGCTCATCGGGCGTCGATCCGGATCAGGGACTGCAGCATGACGGCGCTCAGCGTCCGGATGCCGTCCCGGAGGCACCACGCCCTGACCTCGGTCACCGTGATCGACCGCCCCGGCTTGATCACCCGGCCGCAGGCGAACAGCGCCTCGCCCGCGCTCGCGGCGACGAAGTTGATCTTGTACTCCGTGGACAGGACCTCGCTGCCGGGCGGCATCAGGCTGAGCCCGGCGTAGCCGCCCGCCGAATCCATCGCCGCCCCGATCAGGGCGCCGTGGAAATAGCCGTGCTGCTGGGCGACCCGCTCGCTGAACGGGACCCGGAGCTCGACCACGCCCGGCTCGATCCGCGCGATCTCGATGCCGAGCGTGTGCATCAGGCCCTGCCGGTCGAAGCTGCGCTTGACGGCGGCGACGAAGTCGGGGTTGTTCGGCTCGAATTCGCTCACGTGCGGCTCCCGGGCGCCGCGGCGGACCTTCGGCGGACCGCCCGAGCCTGTCAACCGCGCCAGGAGGAGGAGCGCCTTGGTCAGCCGCAACCCACGGCCGGTCGTCGTGTTCGACCTCGGCGGGGTCCTGATCGACTGGAACCCCCGCCATCTCTACCGCAGCCTGTTCGACGACGAGGCGGAGATGGAGTGGTTCCTCGCCGAGGTCTGCAACGACGCGTGGAACCTCGAGCAGGACGCCGGGCGGCCGTTCGGCCAGGCGGTCGAGGAGGCCGCGCGACGGCACCCGGACTGGCGGCCGATGATCGAGGCCTACTGGACCCGGTGGGACGAGATGGTCGCCGGGGCCTACGACGAGGCGGTCGCGGTGCTCGCCGACCTCAGAGAGCGGAACGTCGAGCTGCATGCGCTCACCAACTGGTCGGCCGAGACCTTTCCCGTCGCGAAGCGGCGCTTCGACTTCCTCGGCTGGTTCGAGTCGATCCTGGTCTCCGGCGAGGAGGGTCTGGTCAAGCCGGACCTCCGGATCTTCTACCTCTGGGGCAGTCGGACCGGACGGCGTCCCGAGCATTGCGTCTACATCGACGACAGCCGGCCGAACGTGGTCGCGGCCGAGAAGGTCGGCTTCGATGCCATTCATCATCGGACGGGGGAGACGCTGCGCGGGGCGCTGGTCGAGCGCGGGCTGCTCCCCGTCTGACCACCGGCCACTCCGCCGGTCCGGCCTGCCCTCACGCCGCGACGTTCTCGCGCCGCCGGGGCACGACGGGGTCGCTCGACCATGAACCAGCCTGAGCGCAAGGACGCGCCGCCGACCCGGGGCCGGCGCTGGCGCCGCTGGCTCGGGTACACGGGGCTCGGCCTGCTGGCGCTCGCGCTCCTGGTCGTGGCCGGGGGCTGGTTCGCGCTCCGGAGCTCGCTGCCGCGCTATGCCGGCACGCTCGAGGTCAAAGGCCTCGCCGCTCCGGCCGTGATCCACCGGGACGCCTACGCGATCCCGCGGATCGAGGCGGCGAGCCTCGCCGACGCGACCTTCGCCCAGGGCTTCGCCCATGCCCAGGAGCGGCTGTTCCAGATGGAGTTCCAGAGGCGGCTCGGCGCCGGCCGTCTGTCCGAGGTCGTGGGCCCGGAGACGCTCGGTCTCGACCGCTTCATGCGCACCCTCGGCTTCTACCGGCTGGCCGAGGCGGCGCTTCAGCACGTCGAGCCGGAGACGCGCCGCTGGCTCGATGCCTACGCCGCCGGCGTCAATGCCTTCCTCGAGACCCGGGAAGGTCTGCTGCCGCCCGAGTTCCTGCTGCTCCGGCACACCGCGGTCGAGCCCTGGAGTCCCGCCGACAGCCTGGTCTGGATCAAGCTGATGGCGCTCGACCTCTCGGGCAACTGGCGCTCGGAAGTGCTCCGGGTGCAGCTCCAGGACCGCCTCAGCCCGGCGCAGATCGAGGACCTGTGGCCGGACGGACCGGAGGACGCGCCAGTCACTCTGGCGCTCGATGCCGGGCTTCGCGAGAAGCTCGCCGCGGCGCTCCCCTTCCTGCCGCCGCCCGGCAACGGCTCCAACGGCTGGGCGCTCGCCGCGTCGCGGACGCGCACCGGGGCGGCGCTGCTCGCCAACGACCCGCACCTCGGCATGCAGGCGCCGGGCACCTGGTACCTGCTCCGGCTCGACGCGCCCGGCTTCAACCTGGCGGGGGCGAGCCTGCCCGGCGTGCCGGGGATCGTGCTCGGGCACAACGGGCGGATCGCCTGGGGGCTGACCACGACCGGCAGCGACGTCCAGGACCTGTTCATCGAGCGGCTCGACCCGGAGGATCCGGGACGCTACCTGACGCCGGAAGGCAGCGCCGCCTTCGAGGTCCGCGACGAGGTGATCGAGGTCCGGGACGGCGCGCCGGTGGTGCTGCGCGTCCGCGCGACCCGTCACGGGCCCGTGATCTCCGACCTCGGCGGAGCCGAGGCGGCGCTGCTCGCTCAGGACGAGGTCGCAGCACTGGCCTGGCCGGCGCTCGATCCGGACGACACCACGCTGCAGGGCCTGTTCAAGGTGATGCGGGCGGACGGGTGGGCGAGCTTCATCGACGCGCTCCGGGACGTCGTCGCACCCCAGCAGAACGTGTTCTATGCCGACCGGGAGGGGCGGATCGGGCTCTACGTGCCGGGCCGGGTGCCGGTGCGCAGGGCGGGCGACGGCCGGGTTCCGGTGCCGGGCTGGACCGGCGCCTACGACTGGACCGGCTGGATCCCCTTCGGGGACCTGCCGCACAGCCTCGACCCGCCGACCGGCGAGCTGATCAACGCCAACAACCAGGTCGTCCCGGACGACTATCCGTATCTCCTGACCACGCATTGGGAGGCATCGTACCGCGCCCGCCGGATCGGCGAGCTGATCGCCGGCGACGAGCACGACCTCGCGCGCTCCGCGGCGGTCCAGGCGGACGTGCTCTCGATGCTGGCGCGCGAGCTGCTGCCGCGCATGCTGGCGGCGCCGGCCGCGAGCGAACGGGCGCGGGCGGCGCTGGAGCGGCTTCGCGGCTGGGACCTGCGGATGACGATCGGGGCGCCCGAGCCGCTGATCTTCACGGCGTGGTACCGGCAGTTCACCGAGCTCGCCTACCGGGACGAGCTCGGGGGCCTGCTCGACTCCTTCGGCCGGGCGCGCGGCCGGCTGGTCGAGCGGACGCTCGCGGGTTCCGGCGGCTGGTGCGACGACGTCGGCACGGCCGGCACCGAGAGCTGCGACGACCTGCTCCCGGCCGCGCTCGACCTCGCGCTCGACGAGCTCGAAGCACGGCTGGGGGATGATCCGGATGCGTGGGCATGGGGCGAGGTGCACCGGGCCGCGATGCGCCACCCGATCTTCCGGACCCTGCCCGTGCTCGGCGAGCTGTTCGGCATCTTCCCACCGGTGCCGGGCGATGGGACGACGGTCAACGTCGCCCACCCGGCCCTGCGCGACGGCGCCGAGCGCTACGCCAGCCTGCACGGCCCGAGCTTTCGCGGCCTCTACCACCTGGGCGCCCCGGACGCATCGCGCTTCATGAGCGCGACCGGCCAGTCGGGTCATCCGCTGTCGCCGCATTTCGACGATCTGACGCCACTCTGGGTGGCGGGCGACAGCCTCCGGCTCGCCAGGATGCCGCGGGACGAGGGGCAGCGCCTCGAGCTCCGACCGCCCCGGTAGTGAGCGGCGAGGTGCGGCGTTCTGACGCATGAAGCGCGCATTTCCGCCAGGTTGCGGTCCACCCGATCTTCGCGCGTAAGGTAATAACCGTCGGCCAAATGGTTGAAGCGCCGCAGCTTTCGGATTCGCTTTCTGGTTGCTATCGGAGCGCCCTCCGGTTTATCCTGATGAGATTGCTGTCCCCATCCTGACGCGGCGGCTTAAGCCGGTACCACAGTGACTTGCCGGAGTTGTCCACAGGTGTGGAGGATTCTGCTCCTGAATCAGTGGGTAAGCGATCGACGTGATTTTAACTTTTCCTCTAGCGTGCCGGTTTCGAGCGGGCCTATTTTACCTCCCGTAGTCCCATCCCAGACGCAATTCACGCTGAACGGGATTCGTCTCGTCGTGACGTGGAGCCAAAAGAACGATGAACCAGCTTGCGAGTAAGATCTCGAATCGGGGGGTTGGCGGGCGCAGCCGGGCGTTGGACGTCGACCGCTATGTCAGCCTCCGGATCCGCCAGCGGCGGATCATGCTCGGCCTGACGCAGCAGCAGATGGCCGAGCTGATCGGCGTGACCTACCAGCAGGCCCACAAGTACGAGACCGGAATCAACCGGATCTCGGCGGGCCGGCTGTATCAGATCGCCCGGGCGCTCGGTGTCGACATCAGCTACTTCTTCGAGGACGTCGATCCCGAGCGGAGCGCGGCCCCCAAGGCGCAGGAGCTGATGCCGCAGCAGCGCATGCTGCTCGAGCTCGCGCGCAACTTCGCGTCGATCAAGAACCGCAAGCACCAGGAGGCGCTCTGCCACCTGGCGCGGGTGCTCGGCGATGGCGGCGAATCCCGCAAGGAGAGTTAGAGCGGCCTCCGGGCGCGCGCCGGCGACGCCAGCCGGTGCGCGCTCCGGGTGGTCTCGGGGAGCCGGAAGCGGGGCGTGAGGTCGAGCGTGAGCTCGATCGCGCGCGCCAGGCTGACCCGGTGGCCGACCGAGACGTAGAGCGGCGCGACGCCGTCGCGGGTGCGGACCAGCGCGCCGATCACCTCACCGCGGTCGATCAGCGGGCTGGTGGCGCCACGACCGCTGGCCGGAGCGGTGGCGTCGCCGGTCAGCCGCGACTTGGCGGCGCCGATGGTCGGGCGGTCGATCAGCCAGCCGAGATGGGAGGCCAGCCCGAAGCGGCGCGGATGCGCCCGGCCCTGGCCGTCGGCGACCAGGAGGTCCGGGGTCGTGCGCAGGCTCGCCAGCGCCACCAGGGCCGCCGGGATCTCGCGGAACGACAGCAGACCAGGGACGTAGGGATAGTCGGTCGGCCGGCGCGCGAGCGCGCTCTCGACCAGCTCGAGCCCGGGCAGGGCGAGGACCGCCACCGCGGCGCGCGTCACCCGGCCGCCAGCCTCGAAGCCGATGTCGATGCCCGCGACCAGGCGCGGCGGCAGCGCCTCGTCGGTTTCCAGGACCTCTACGGCGAGCCGCTCCTGCAGCGCCCGCGCCTCCCGGGGCGGGATGTCGAAGCGGTGCTCGCGGATCGGCGTCAGGGGCACGGCCGGCGCGAGCGCGAGCGCTCGATGATCCGGATCGTCTCGGACCAGAGGCCGAGCGCCGGCAGCTCGTCGAGCTCGAACCAGCGTGCGTCGGCGGCGTCGCTGCCGGGCGTGAGGGCGTCGCCGAGCGCCTCCGCGACGAAGTCGACCAGGGTGTAGTGGAAGCGGACCGCGCCCGCCGGATCCCGGTCGATCAGGTCGAGGGTCGCGATCACCTCGCCGAGGGTGACCTCGATCCCCGCCTCCTCCCGAATCTCGCGCCGCGCCCCCTCGGCCATGGTCTCGCCGAGCTTCTGCGCGCCGCCGGGCAGGCTCCACTGGCCGACCCGCGGCGGCCGCGCGCGCCGCACCAGCAGCACCCGCTGGCCATGCCAGACGACCGTGCCGATGCCGACGATCGGGCGCTCGGGATAAAGGCGGCTCACGACCGCGCTCTATGGCATGGCGGCCGGCGGGGACTCAACCCGCCTCTCGGGCGCGCCTTCAGGGAAACAGCGCCAGCAGGCTGCTCCAGTCGTGCAGCCGGTCGTCGAAGATCTCGCCGCTCGAGAGGAAGCCGATCAGGGGTAGCGGGCCGAGCGCCCGATGCAGCCTCCGGAGCTCGCTCGCCGGATCCTCGTACAGCGCCCGGGTGCGCGGGCTGCTCGTCACGTACAGGCCGGCGCGGGGCGGGCGCCCGGAGAGCTGCCGGCGCAGGTCCCGAAGCATCGCGTCGAGGCTCTGGTCGGCCGCCTCGGCATCCCGCTTGACGAAGCGCAGCCGCTCGCCGCGGCGCAGCGGGCCGACGGTCGCGATCTGGCCGTTCCGCGGATCGAGGGCGAGGATGGGGCGCACCTGAAAGGGCGCGTGATCAACGGTGTCGGCGGGCAGCGCGATGTGGATGTAGCCGGTCACCCGCTCCGGCTGCAGGGCCAGGATCTCGCCCATCTCCTCGGCCAGCACCTCGAACGCCGGCCGCCCGTCGAGGCCGCCGAGCCAGGCGCCGCTCGCGGCGGTGACCGCGTGCTCCGGGCCGATCGGGGCGCAGCCCTGGCTGATGCCGACGACGACCGCGATCGCGGGATCGAGGACGAGGCCGCCGAGATCGCTCTCCGCCGGCTGGCCGAGGATGCGCATCGGCGCGCGTTGGGAGGCGGTCAGCCCGCCGAAGACGAACGCCGGGGCGAGGCCGGCCAGGGCGTGGTCGGGGAGTCCCTCGCGCAGCCGCTCGTCGCCATGCACCAGCGCGAACGGCCGGGCGCCGGGTGCGGCGCCGAGGTCCGGCGCCAGGCGGGCGCCGTCGCCGAAGAAGCGGACATGGCGGGTCGGCCAGGGCGTGAGCATGACCGCGATTCCGCCGTCGCCGAGCGAGCTGCCTTCGCCGCCGAAGATCCCGCTCGACACGGCGCCGAGCCACGTGGCGACGGCGGTCCGGCGCCGGAGCTCGTCGACGATCGAATCCAGGGCCTGGCTCATCGGCTCGTCGACGTAGACGATCCCGATCCGGTCCCGCCCGTCAGCAGCGGGAAGGGCGCGCGCCGCGCCATCGACCGCCGCGCGCCACGTGCCGCCGCGGCCGAACGCCGCATCGAACCCTGCGCTCACGGGCAGCCGCCCGCGACGGCGACGCTACAACCGGAAGGCGCAGCAAAGGACGTGTCTGCATGCAACCAGAAGTCGATATGCGACTTGACGAACATTTCAGAAACGATACAGTACGCGCAACGTTGGTCGGTTCACGATTCTTCGGCTCCACGGAGCGGCTGGCGTTGACGGATGAGATGGGACTTCGGGGGCCGTTCGCCGGGCGGGCGGTCCCCATCTTTCACCGACCCTAGCCGACTTCGCCCTGAAGTTGAAGCTGCCATCGCGGTCCCCTCGCCGACGGCGCCGGCTCCTCCAAAGCGACGGGTGCTGACGAAGAACCGGGTTGCGCCTGGTCCGTTCCAGACGGTACCGGTGGCAGTGGGCCGGCGGACGGCCCCAGTCGCTCGCTACCGGGCGCGCGACCTCCCGCGGACTTGCTAGAGCGGATCCCGATATGACGGAACCGCCTGCAAGCGGTTCCGATCGGGTGAATCCGCTCTGAACCATTGGAATGGAGCATTTACTTCCGATGAGCGGAAGGACGTCGCAGTTCGATGCGGTTCTGCCTCATCGGAAATTGCTCTAGCGGCGCACGCGCCAGGCCGTTCATCAGTCCGGCCTGATTCGAGACCGCCAGCTCACTCCAAACCTGGCGGGTGCCGGGACGCGGGCTCAGCCCTTGGCGAGCAGACGGTAGTTGGGGCGGGGTTGAGCGGGCAGGGTAGAGGTATTCGCCGGGGGCGAGCCCGACCACGTGATCGCTGGACTCCCCCTGGGTGAGGCCGCCCGACATCGAAGTCTTGCTCAGCTTGTGCAGCGGGTTGCCGGGCGCGTCGCCGGCCTCCCGCAGTCAGAAGCCGAGCTCGTAAGGGACGTCGGCGTTGGCGACGCGAAACGTGTAGATGCCGGGCGCGAACTCGACGGGCTCGGGCTCGGCCTGCTCGAGATGGATCGACCTGTGGCCCGGTTCACTGCCCGGCCATGGACCCGCTGGTAAAGAGTCTGGGGCAGGTTCACCGGAGGCTGGCAACGCGATGACCCAGCGACCGTTTCCCCACGAGCTGATGATCGCCTTCCTGCGGCCGTTCCTCCTCCGGGTCGCGGCGGCTTGGCTCGTGTTGATTTTTTTGCTGGTCGTGACCGGAACATGATGACCTGAACAAGCGTTAAGGTTGTACGAAGCGGAAGCTCGATCCCCTGTTTCGCCAATCTGAACGGAGGTCGAACCAGCATGAACCGTCCGGCCCGACCGGAGCCAGAGCGGCTCGCCGGCCTGCACCACCGGCTGCAAGCGGTGGAGGAGCAGCTCAGAGTCCTCGAGCACGACCTGCACGCGACGCGCAATCAGCGGCCGCGGACTTTTCAACGGATCCACGCGCGCGGGGAGCCGGCGAGGAGCGGAAGCCTGCCGCCGTTGGCCCGGTCGACGAGGAGCCCGTACGTCCTGCTGCGCGGATCCACCGGCGTCATCGACGACCTCGTGCTGGAGGTCGCCGCATAGCGAGCGCGGTTCAGGGGCTCTCGCCCGCAGCCAGCCATTCCTCGATTCGATCGATCGCCGGCAGCAGGTCCGCGACGCTGTCGATCACGACGTGGGCGCCCGCCTGCGACAGCCGCTGGCGGGCCCGCTCGCGGAGCGGCTGCTGAGCGTCCGGGCCGAGGGCCCGCCAGTCCGCTTCGGCGAGACCGACCTCGTTGCCGCTGATCGCGCAGCCGATGGTCCACATGCCGGCGTTGAGGCCCTCCTCGATGCCGGGCACGGTGTCGTCGACCTTGACGCAGGCCTGGACGCACTCGACCGCGAGTTCGACCGCATTCATCAGACACATGGCAGGGCCGGGACGACCCTGCCGGACCTGGTCGGCTGAGACGGTCGAGTCCGGCCGGTAGCCCTGGCGGGCCGCCTCCTCGAGATTGATCCGGGTCATCTCGCTCGAGTAGCCGGTGTTCGAGCCGATCAGCATGCCGCGCGCGCGGAGCCGCTCCGCCGCCTCGACGGTGCCCGGGATCAGGGTGGCGTAGCGCGCCAGCACCTCGATCTGCAGCGGGACGAAGTCGGCGTACAGCGCATCGAGCGCGGTCTCGTCCGGAACGCCCCCGCGCGCCTCCCGCCAGCGCACCCGGATCGCGGGGTCGGCGCACAGCGCCTCGATGTGGGCGCGCTTCTCCATTCCCATCGGCACCCGCGCCTCGGCGAGCGAGATCCGCACCCCCTGGCGCCGGAACACCTCGACGAAGACCTCGGCCGGCGCGATGCAGCC
>DASUSF010000005.1:0-23133 GCA_036375275.1 Geminicoccaceae bacterium
AGGATCTGTCGCTCATCGATGCATGGCTGGAAGCTCAGCCCTGCACCGCCGCCCGCGCCTGCTCGAGCGGCTCGAGGTACCAGAAGTCCTCGACCTTCAGCTCGGCCGGGTCGCCCTCGAGCGAGCCCGCCTTGGTGTAGAACTGGAAGTCGGACTGCGCCGCGGCCTCGCCGCCGCCGTCGTTCGGAAACATCCCTTCGCTCGCCGCCTGCTCGAAGTACGGGTCGATCTCGGCCTCCAGCTCCGCCGGCAGGTCCGGCAGCAGCCCCAGGGTCTCGCGCTCGGCCGCGACCATCGACGGGTCCTGGTTGATCGCCCGGGTGGTCTTCAGCAGCTCCTCGACCAGGATCTGCGCCGTCTCGGCGTTCTCCTCGAGCCACGACTGGAGCGCGAACAGCGCCTCGTCGCTGGCGTTGACCTCGCCCGTCGGCAGCACGTGGAACTGGCCCGGCGCCTCCTTCATGACGAGGTTCTTGTTGGTGATGTCGAGGAAGGTCGCCTTGATGTTGCCCTGCATCAGGCCGACCGCGCGCACCTCCGAACCCGGCACGTAGCTGATCTCGCCGAACTCGATCCCGTTCTGTTCGGCCAGCAGGTTGCCCATCGCCTCCGTGCCGGAGCCGCGGGCGTGGTAGGCGAACGGCTGCCCGTCGAGCGCCTGCCAGTCCTGGTACTCGGTCGACACCACCGGGTAGAACTTGAGCGTCGAGAGCTGGAAGAAGAGGCGGACCGGCGCGTCCATCTTCTGGATCAGCGCGTAGGGCACGCCGACGCCGACGTCCACCTGGCCGTTGACCACCGCCTGGGCCGCGATGTCCTCGCTCTTGAAGGCGGTGAGCTCCACGTCCACGCCGCGCTCCTCGACCCGCTCCAGGGCGATCAGGAGGCCGAGGGTCTCCACGGTCGCGATGTCGCCGAGCCCGACCCGGAGCGACTTGTCCTGCGCCGACGCCGGGCTGGCGAGGCCGACCGCCGCCAGCGCCAGCGTGCCGAGCGTGATGGTGCCGAGTTTCCGCATCATGACCTCCCTTGGTTGCGGCTGCGATCAGCCGGTGAATTCGAGGATGTCGTAACCCTGGAGGCGATCGATCACGTGGATCAGGCCGCTTCGGTCGACGTCCACGTCGTTGCTCTGCGGGGCCTTCCGGCCGGCGAGCGGCTCCGGGATGAAGTGCCCGACCTCCTTCGGCGTGAAGGGATCGCTGACGTCGAGGATCCGGAGCCCGCCCGCGAACCAGACCGAGTAGATCAGCGTGTCGTCCAAGTGCTCCTGGAACTGGTGCGCGCCGAAGCGGTCGCCGGCGCGGCTCCAGGGGCTCTCCATCTCCGAGAGATGGAAGGTCGAGAGCGGCTTCATCTCCGCGAGGTCGGTGACGTCGAACACCCAGATGAAGCCGTGTGGCTGGCCGTAGGTGTGGTCGTGCTCCTCGTCGACCGCGATCGCGATCCGCCGGCCCTGGACCGGCACCCGGACCGGCATCACGGTGTGGGTCGGCTCCGGGATCGGCGGATGGTAGTCGTGGCTGCCGATCACGGTCGGGGCATGGATGTCCGAGACGTCGAGCACCCGGATCCCGGCGTGCCAGACCGACGCCCAGAGCTCGTCGCCCTCGTGCATGGCGTGGTGTAGCCGGTTCCGGTAGCCCGGCCAGGTCGGCTGCTCGCCGCCCGCGAGGTGCTGACCCGGCATCCACCAGCGGGACACCTCCTCGGGCCGGGCCGGGTCCTCGATGTCGTAGATCACCAGGATGTTGCCGACGTAGCCTTCCATCTCGGTGGAGATGTAGGCGTAGCGCTCGTCCACGTCGAAGCGGTGCACGCCGAAGCCGTGGGTCTTCTCGTAATGGATCAGCTTCGGCTTGGACCGCTCGGAGATGTCGTAGATCTTGAAGCCGCCGTCGTGGTAGCCGCGCTCACGCGCCGCATCCAGGATGGGGATGTCGCTCTCCTTGACCTTGAGCAGGCTCGCGAGCTCGGCATCCGAGGCGCTCCGCCCGAGCTCCCGCTCGCTCTGGCGGCGGAGCTCCGGCAGCCGGTCGCCCTTCCTGAGGAAGTGGCGGTCGTTCATCTCGACGTTGACGAACATCAGGTCGCCCACGACCCGCACCTTGTGGGTGTGCGAGGCGTCGTCCTCGAGGTCGAGCCGCGCTACCACCTTCGGGCGGCGCGGATCGCTGACGTCGAGGATCGAGGTGCCGTGCGGCGGCTTCATGTGGCCGACGTAGGCGTGGCCGTCCTCGACCACGACCTGGCCGCCGCCCGGGATGTCGATGTGCCCGACCCGCTTGACGTTCCGGGCGAGCGGGATGTCGACGTCGATCTTCATGAGTGCTGAGCCTCCCTGATTTCGTCTTCGCTGCCCCGGTTCATCTGGAGCAAGGTCCGGGCGGTCACTCCGCGGCCGCCGGGGCGTCCCGACGCCTCCTCAGGTGGTCGAACAGGTACGGCCCCGCGACCGAGATCACGAGCAGCACCCAGAGCACGTTGCCGATGGTCGAGCTGAAGATGACCATGAAGTCGCCCTCGGCGATCCTGAGCGCCCGCAAGAAGTACTGCTCGAGCAGCGGGCCGAGGATCACGCCGATCAGGATCGCGGCGACATGGTAGCCGGTCTTGCGCGCGACGTAGCCGATCACGCCGAAGGCGAGGCCGAGGTACATGTCGAACAGGTATTCGCGCGGCACGAACGAGCCGATCAGGGTGAAGGCGATGATGCTCGGCGCCATGTAGGTCGTCGAGACCATGGTCACCCGCGACATGTAGCGGGACAGCGGCAGGATGGTCAGGATCATGATCAGGTAGGTGACGAACATCGCCATGATCACGCCGTAGCCGATCTCCGGCTGCATGGCGAACAGGCGGGGGCCGAGCACGACCCCGTGGTACTGCATCACCACCAGCATGATCGCGGCCGTGGCGCCGCCCGGGATGCCGAGGGTGAGCAGCGGGATGAGCGTGCCGGCGGTCACGCCGTTGTTCGCGCTCTCCGGCGCGATCAGGCCTTCGGGGTGGCCGGTGCCGTAGGCTTCCGGGGTCTTCGAGAAGAATCGCGACTGCTGGTAGGCGACGAAGGACGCGATGCTGGCCCCGGCTCCGGGCACGATCCCGATCACGAGGCCGATGAGGCTGGTCCAGACGATGTGCCACCAGCGCGAGAGCGCGATCCGCGTGCCCTCGAAGGTCGGGCCCCAGCCGCTCGTGATCATGGCGCGGCCGCGGGCGGAGAGGATCGATTCGCCCTCGATGACCAGGAAGGCCTCGGAGATCGCGAACAGGCCGACCAGCGCCGGGATCAGCGGGACGCCGTCGTACAGCTCGAGGAAGCCCATGGTGCCGCGCGGCGTGGCATAGACGTGATCGGCGCCGATCGAGCCGATCATCAGCCCGAACATGCCGGCGATCAGGCCCTTCAGCGTGTCGCGCGCGGCGATCGAGGCGATCAGCGAGATCCCGAACAGCATCACGACGATCATCTCGACGCTGTGCAGGTGGTAGGCGACCCGGACCAGGTAGGGCATCGCGAACAGCGCCACGAGCGTCGTCAGCAGGCCGCCGGCGGTCGAGGCGACGAACGACATGGCGAGCGCCTGCTGGCCGCGACCGGCCTTGGTCATCGGGTAGCCGTCGAGCGGCGTCGCGGCGGCGCCGGCGGTGCCCGGAATGTTGACCAGGATCGCCGGGATGCCCGCACCCATGCGCGAGCTGCAGTACAGCGCGACCATGAACACGAGGCCGATCTCGACGTCGACCGCGAGCGTCAGCGGCAGCAGGATGATGATCGTGTTGGCGGCGCTGAAGCCCGGAATCGCGCCGACCACGAGGCCGAGCACGATCGCCGGGAGGATCACCCACCAGAAGCCGAGGGTGTGGGCGAACAGCGACGCGAACAGGTCGAGCTCCACGTCACACCAGCCCCGACAGCAGCCACTCGACCGGCCCCTCCGGGAAGCGCGTCTCGAAGGCGACGATGAACGCCAGCCAGCCGATCAGCGCGAGCGCGCCTGCGAGCCCGAGCACGAAGCCCGGGCGTCGCCCCTCGCCGAGCAGCAGCATCGCGCCGCCGAGGAACAGGAAGGTCGTGAGCGTGAACCCGAGCCAGGGCAGCACGACCAGGTAGGCGACGGCGAGGGCGAACAGCGCGAGGCGCTTCGGCACCACCCGCCGCGGCTCGCCGAGTTCGCCGAGGCCGAGGGAGGCGCGCCCGGTCAGGAGCTCCCGTCCGACCTTGATCAGCAGGACCAGGATCAGGGCGATCAGGATCGAGCCGATGAAGAACGCCGCCGCCTGCGCCTCGAACGGCGAGTCGATGATCGTCGAGAAGTAGTAGAGCGTGAAGACGACGGCGGCGACCGGGATGATCAGGTCGCCGCCGACCGGCGTCGGCTCCGGCTTCCGCCCCGACGGCCCGTCAGCCATGGCCGACCCGCGCCTCCGGCTCAGCCCTCGCCGGTGAGCAGCGGCTTGAACTTCTCGCCAATGGTCATGATGTTCGAGACGTACTCCTCGCACTCCGCCTCGCCGCCGTAGTCCATCACCTCCCAGGGCGCGCCGGTGGCGATGATCGCCTCCTTGAAGGCGGGATCCTCGAAGGACTGCCTGAGCGTGTCCTGCATGGTCCGGACGACGTCCGGGAACTGCTCGAAGGTCTCGCTGTGCATCGCGAAGGCGCGCGAGCTCACGAGCGGCGGGAGATCCAGGCCGAAGGCCTGGTTCGCGGTCGGCGCGTCATTGGTCAGGTCGGGCATCGGGTTCTCGTCGGCGAACAGCGTCACGATCCTGATCACGTCGCCGCGTGCGACCACGCCGCCCGACGGCAGCACGCCGAGATCGGTCTCGCCCGTCACCACGCCCGCGATCGTGTTCCGGCCGCCGGACAGCGGGATCAGGTTGAACTTCGCGCCGGTCGCCTCGCCGAGCGCGAGGATGCCGATCGAGGCCGGGTGCGCGAGGCGGCTGGTCGCGACCGAGAGGGTCCGCTTCTTGCCTTCCTCGACCACGTCCTCGATGGTCTGGAAGGGGCCGTCGGCGCGCACGAAGACCACGCTCGGGTCGGAATCGACCCGCGCGAAGTACTTGTAGGCGCCCGGGAACTCGAAGCTCTCGGGCGGCTGGACGACCCAGTTCAGGACCTCCGGCCCCATGTTGCCGAACAGCAAGTGGTGCGGGTTCGGCTCCACCTTGCCCATGTAGACCTCGTAGCCGACCCGCCCGGACGCGCCCGGATAGAAGGCCGCCTCGAAGGTCGCGCCGTCGAGGTGCTTCTTCCACACGTCGGTGATCGCGCGCAGGTTGCGATCGGCGCCGCCACCCTCGCGGGTCGGGACCACGACCTCGATGGTCTGGGTCGGAAACTCCGCGGCACGCGCATGGCGTCCGAACACGCTGGCGAAGGCGAGGCTGGCGGCGCTGCCGATCAGCAGGTCGCGGCGCTGCATGGTGATCCCGGACATCGCTACTCCCTTGGTTCTGATTGCGTGCCCAGAGCGGCACGACGCTCCGGCGCCATCGCTGATGCGGCTCCGGCACCCTTTTCCCAAGCTTGAGCGATGGTCGGCGAGGCGTCAACGTCGCTCCGGACCGCGAGTGGCGCAGCCGGCTGCGCCGGCGGTGTGAATTGCGCGAGAACCGCTCTAGGATGCGTGTGTGGCGCGAACCGGCGCGTCGGGCGGAGGAGCGGGATGACGATCGAGAAGCGACCGTTCGGGTCGACCGGGCACCTGAGCAGCGCCGTGATCTTCGGCGCCGCGGCGCTCAAGGACGTCGATCAGGCGACCGCCGATCGGACCCTCGACCTTCTCCTGGAGCACGGCGTCAACCACATCGACACGGCGCCGTCGTATGGCGAGTCGGAACTCCGGATCGGCCCCTGGATGAGCCGCCACCGGGACGACTTCTTCCTCGCCACCAAGACCCGGATCCGCGACCGCGCCGGCGCCCGGGACGAGATCCGCCGCTCGCTCGATCGCCTCAGGACCGACCGGGTCGACCTCCTGCAGCTGCACGCCCTGGTCCATCCCGACGAGTGGGAGCAGGCGATGGGTGCGGACGGCGCGCTCGCGGCAGCCATCGAGGCGCGGGACGAGGGGCTGGTCCGCTTCATCGGCGTGACCGGTCACGGCTGGACGATCGCGGCCATGCACCGGCGCTCGCTCGAGCGGTTCGCCTTCGATTCGGTGCTCCTGCCCTGGAACTGGTTCTGCGCCCAGCACCCTGGGTATGCCGCGGACTTCGAGGCGACGGTGAAGCTCTGCGCGGCCCGCGGCGTCGCCGTGCAGACGATCAAGGCGCTGGCCCGCGGCCCCTGGGCCGCCGCCGCCCCGCGCACGCACGCCACCTGGTACCAGCCGCTCGAGGACGAGGACGACATCCGGCTCGCCGTTCGCTGGGTGCTGGAGCGGCCCGGCGTCTTCCTCAACTCGGTCGGCGACGTCGATCTGCTGCCGCTGGTCCTGAAGGCCGCGGACGAGATGGGCGAAGCGCCAGCCGATGCGCTGATGGCCGGCCTCGCCGAACGCGCCGGCCTGACGTCGATCTTCGGGCTCTGATCCGGCGGATCCTTCGCCGAGGCAGCAGGGAGCGTTCCTCTATGTTGGAGAAAGAGTTCGCGGCCGGCGCTCACGTCTTCCGGGAGGGCGACCCGAGCGACTTCGCCTACATCATCCGGGCGGGGTCGGTCGGGATCAGCAAGGCGCGCAAGGTCGGCGAGCTGCAGCTCGCGGTGCTGCGCGAGGGCGACGTGTTCGGCGAGATGGGGGTGCTCGACGAGGCGCCGCGCTCGGCGTCGGCCCGGGCGATCGAGCCGCTCCGGGTGGTCGCGGTGAGCCGCGAGGAGTTCGTCAGCACCATCCTCGGCCAGCAGGAGGAGGGCCTCGGGCTGCTCCGCGCCCTGTTCGAGCGCCTGCGGGTCATGAACCAGGCCCTGCTCGCCCTGGTCGAGGAGCCCGACGCGGATGCGGAGCCGGCGGCGGACGGCGCGGACGAGCTCCGGCCGGTGGACGCCGCGTTCCGGATCCGGATCACCGGGCTGACCCCGCCTGCGCGGGAAGCGCTCGGCGGCGAGGCCCTGGCGTTCGACCGCCTGCCGCTCCGGATCGGTCGCAAGGCGGCGTCCCGCGACGCCGGGCTGCTCGCCTTCAACGAGGTGGCGCTGGCCGACCGGGAGCCCTTCCGGATCTCGCTGAACCACCTGCTGATCGACGTCGAGCGGCAGCGGGCGGTGGCGCGCGACCGGGGCAGCCGCCACGGCGCCGGCATCAACGGCCGCCGGATCGGCGGGGAGGCGCTGCGCATGGTGCTTCCGCTCGCCCGCGGCGACAACGAGATCGTGCTCGGGCCGGAGGATTCGCCCTACCGGTTCGGACTCGTGATCGACCAGCCAGCCGCCGGCTGAACCGGCCCTCGGGCGAAGGCTCGGGCGGATCAGTCGGTCGGGATCGCCAGCACCGGGCAGGCTGCCCGGCGCAGCACCTGCTCGGTCGTGCTGCCACGGAGGGCATCCAGGAAGCCGCGATGACCCTCGGTCGCCATGGCGATCAGGCCGACCCGCTGGTCGCTCGCGGCATCGAGAATCTGCTCGATCGCGTTGCCGGAGCGCTGCGTGACCTCCACGCGCCCCTGCAGATCGTCCGGGATCTGCACCGTCGGCGCGTCGGCGGCGGCGCCGACGTGAAGCAGCTCGAACGACGCATGCCTGGCCCCCAGCACCCTCGCGAGCTGCAAGGCGCCCCTGACCGCCACTTCCGGCCGCGGGCGGACGTCGATCGGCACCAGGATCCGCTCGAGCCGGACCTCGCCATCCGCAGGATCGACCAGGGTGCGGGCGCCCTCGGGCAGGAACAGGGTCGGCGCCCTGGCCCGGCGCGCCACCGGCTCGGCGACCGCGCCGCGCAGCCACCCCGCCGGACCGTGCCGGCCGTGGGTGGCGAGGACGATCAGGTCGGCCGGATGATGGTCGGAGAACTCCGCGATCGCGGTGACGGGGTCGCGGCCGATCACGTCCACCTTGCGGATCGCGACGCCGAGCTCCGCAGCCACCGCCTCGGCGGGGCTGCCGGGTGGAAGCAGGTTCCAGCGCTCCAGGGTCGCACGCACGGCCGGAAATGCCGCCCAGTCGATCTCGACCGGCTCGTCGCGGTCGATGTGCAGGATGTAGAGGCGGGCGCGGAGCCCGAGCGCGACCTTCAGCGCGATCACGAAGGCCAGCTCGCTCGCGCGGCTGAAGTCGGTCGGATGGAGGATGGCAGCAGCCTGATCGCTCGCGGTCATCTGCGCGTCTCTCCCCGGCAGCTTCTGAGGCCCACGTGCCGTCGGCCAAGCCTGAGCCGGGCGGTGCCTGCTCGCGTGCGGCGTCGTCGGGCCATGCTTGCCTGACCTCCTAGACCGTTTTCCAGGCACGTGGAACCACCTTCCGTTCCGGAAAGCCGGGCGAGCGTCGGGATCCGTCCGCGCACCGGCATCACGTCGGTGCGCCGTTCGGGTCACGCGGCCAGCTGACGCGGACGGGCGGGCGGCATAGACTTGTCCCGAACCGGGGCTGGAGCCGGACAGGGACATGCCGGTCGAACGCGAGCTGAAGCTGGTGGCGCCGCGCGAGGAGCTGATCCGCCTCGAGCGGTCGCCGGTTCTTGCGGGGCGACGGTCGGCGCCGGAGCGGCAGGAGCAGCTCGACAGCACCTACTTCGACACCGCCGATGCGCGCCTCGCCGGGCGGGACCTCGCGCTCCGTGTGCGGCGGACCAACGGACGCTACGTGCAGACCCTGAAGCGCGGCGGCGGCGTCGTCCGGGGCGAGTGGGAGACGACGCTCGACGGCGCCCAGCCGGAGCCGGGGCCGCTGTTCATGATGGCCGGCGAGGAGGATCTGGTCGACCTCGACGTGGCGGAGCTCCGGCCGGTCCTCACCACCCGGGTGGAGCGGCGCCTGCAGGAGATCCGCATCGACGGACACCGGGGCGAGCACAGGATCGAGGTCGCGCTCGACCTCGGCGAGCTGGAGGCCGATGAGAGGCGACAGCCGGTCGCGGAACTCGAGCTGGAGCTGATCGAGGGGGAGCCCGCCGCGCTGTACGCGCTGGCGCTCGAGCTGGGACGGGAGGTGCCTCTCCGACTCGAGACCCTGAGCAAGGCGGCCCGCGGCGAGATGCTGCGCACCGGGGTGGCGCCGCCATGGCGGAAGTCGCTCAAGGTCGACCTCGGCGACGCGGACACGGTGGATGACGCGATGGCGGCGATCTTCGGCGCCTGCTACGAGCACTGGCTCGCCAACCAGGCCGCGGCGATCGACGGCCGGGACAGCGAAGGCGTCCATCAGCTCCGGGTCGCGCTCCGCCGGCTGCGCTCGGCCCTGGTCCTGTTCAAGCAGGCGCTGCCGCCGGACCGCCTCAGCACCCTGAAGGACGAGAGCCGGACGGTGGTGAAGGGGCTCGGCCGCGCGCGCGACCTCGACGTGATCAGCGAGCAGCTGGTCCTTCCGCTTTGCCGGGCCCGGCCGGACGACCGCGCGCTCGAAGCGCTCGCTGCACGCCTCGACGCGGTGCGGCAGACGACCTACGCCACCGACGTCCGCCCGGGGCTGACCGCCACGAGCTACACCCTGTTCACGCTCGACTTCGGCGGCTGGGTGGCGGGGCGCGGCTGGCGCGACACCTCGTCCGAGATCTCGACGGTGCAGGACGGGGCGATCACCGATTTCGCCCGCGCCATGCTCGACCAGCGTCTGAAGACGGTTCGCAAGCGCGGGCGCGGCTTCGCCGCTCTGGATGCCAAGCAGCGCCACGAGCTGAGGATTGCGATCAAGAAGCTCCGATACGCGCTCGACTTCACCGGCTCCCTGTTCCCGAGAAAGCGGGTCAAGGCGATGCTCAAGACGCTCGGTGATCTGCAGGACGGGCTGGGGGCGGCGAACGATCTCGCGCTCGCCGGCGAGCAGCTCAGGGGCATCGCGGCGACGGCACGGGGGACGGAAGCGCGGCGCCTCGCCGAGGCGGGCGGCTTCGTCCTCGGCTGGCACGCCGCGGCGATCGACGGGGCGTCGAAGGAGCTCAAGTCCCTCTGGCGCGCCTTCAAGGCCGAACCGCCGCCCTGGCGGACCGGCTGAACGCCTTGGCCGGCACATCGGGAGGACGCGGATGCTGCTCGACGGATCCTGTCACTGCCGGGCGGTGCGCTTCAGGGTGCGCTCCACGCATCCGTACCCCTTCAACCTCTGCTACTGCTCGATCTGCCGGAAGACCCAGGGCGGCGGCGGCTTCGCCATCAACCTCGGCGGGGAGGCCGCATCGCTCGCGGTCGACGGCCGCGAGCACGTCCGGGTGTATCATGCGAGAATGCGCGACGCCGATGGCCGGGATCTCGGCGAGAGCCCCGGCGAACGGCACTTCTGCGGGCTCTGCGGCAGCGCGCTCTGGCTGTTCGACCCCCGCTGGCCGGACCTCGTGCACCCGCTCGCGTCCGCGATCGACACCCCGCTGCCGATACCGCCCGAGCGCACCCACCTGATGCTCGCCTCGAAGGCCACCTGGGTCGAGCCGGCCATCGGGCCGCAGGACCAGCAGTTCGACGACTATCCCGAGGAGTCGATCGCCGAATGGCACGCCCGGCTCGGGCTCGAGCGCCCGGGCGATTGAGGCGCCCTCAGGCGCGCAGCCGGTCGCGGAGCGCCAAGGCGTAGGCTTTCGTCCCCTGGTCACCGCCGTGCTCGATCGGGCGGATGGTCCGCTCGCGAAAGCCGTCCTCGACCGCCGCCTCGAGGGTCGTCGCGGCCTCGACCAGGGCGGGCAGATCGTGGCGGTGGCCGAGCCAGTCGAGCATCAGCGCGGCGGAGAGGATCATGGCGGTCGGGTTCGCCTGGTCCCGGCCCGCGATGTCCGGCGCCGAGCCGTGCGCCGGCTGGAACAGCGCGTGCTGATCGCCGATCTCCGCACACGACGCCATGCCCATGCCGCCGACGAGCGAGGCGCCGAGGTCGGACAGGATGTCGCCGAACATGTTCTCCATGACCAGGACGTCGAACTCCCACGGCTTCCGCACGAGGTCGAGCGCGGTGGCGTCGACGTAGTGGTGGTCGGCCTGGATCTCGGGGAAGCGCGCCGCGCGCTCGTCGAAGATCTTGCGGAAGAACGCCATGGAGACGAACACGTTGGCCTTGTCGACGCAGGTGACGCGTCCCTTGCCGCCCTTGGCACGGCGGCGCCCGGCGAGGCGGAAGGCGAAGTCGAACAGCCGCTCCGAGGTCGCCCGCGTGATCACCAGGGTGTCGCGCGCCTCCCGGTCGTCCTCGACCACGCCCCTGCCGCGGGACGCGAACAGCCCCTCGGTCGATTCCCGGAGGATCACGAGGTCGATCTCCGCCGCGCGGGGGTCGGCGAGCGGCGTGCGCATGTTGGGGAAGCCCTTGACCGGGCGGACGCCCGCATAGAGGCCGAACTCGCGGCGCATCTCGAGGTGCGGCGCGATCTCGGTGCCGTCCGGGTAGCGGACGTCCGGGAGCCCCATGGCGCCGAACAGGATGGCGTCGGACCGGCGGGCGCGCTCGAAGTCCTCGTCGGCGAGCGCGGTGCCGGTTTCCCGGTAGTGGGCGGCGCCGCCCTCGATGGTCTCGGTCTCGAGCCGGAAGCCGAAGCGCCGCTCGAGCGGCTCGAGCACCGCGAGCGCTGCCGCCATGACCTCGTGGCCGATGCCGTCGCCCGGCATTACAGCGATGTTGAAGCTGGTGTTCAAGACGTCGCTCCCCGTCCACCCTTCAGCCGGTCAACGCCGGCAGGGCGTCGGTATGGCCGAAGTCGTCGCCCTTGAACAGCAGCGGCTGGCGGAGGTGCCGGGCGAGGGCGTAGGCGAAGCAGTCGCCGAAGTTGAGCGACGCCCGGTGGCGCCCCTTGCCATAGCGGCGGAACGCCTCCGAGGCGGCCAGGGCAAGATCGCGATCGACCGCCAGCACCTCGATCTCGAGCAGATCGATGAGCCCGAGCATCTCGTCTCGCCCGGCTTCGCCACGACGGCTCAGCGCCACCATCAGCACCTCGAGCAACGTTGCCGAAGCCATGACGCAGGTGGCCGCTGCGGCCGCATCACTCAGCGCCGGAGCATCCGGCTCCCGCTGCCAGATCGCGACCAGGGCCGAACTGTCCACGACCATCAGGACGGCAAGCCATCTTCATCATAGCCCAGGATCTCGTCGTCGGAACGCTCGTCGAGCACGGGCAAGGCCAGGACGCGCCGCTGAATCTCCTCGATGCCCCGCTTCTTGCGCTCGATCTCCGCCCGACGCGCACCGCGCTCGCGCTCGAGCCGCTCGGCGATCGCCGTCCTGATCGCCTGGGTCATGGTCTCGCCGGTCAGGGCCGCGAGCTCACGCGCCAGCCGGTCGGTCTCGGGATCGCGGATGCTCAGCGCCACTGGTCCATCCGGCGTATTGATGATCTCTGGGTTGTATATACGAAGTCCGGTCGCGCCGCAAGCGCGCGCGAGGCCGGTGACGTTGCGCCCGCCCGATCGGTCCGGCATGGTCGGCGTCCCTCGAAACGCGGACGAGCTGCCACATGACGATCCGGGTGGCGCTGGCCGGGACCGGCTACTTCGCGCAGTTCCACTACGACGGTTGGCGCCGGATCCGGGAGGTCGACCTGGTCGGGGCGGCGAGCCTCGATCCGAACTCGCTCCGGGCGACGGCCGAGCGGTTCGGGATCGGGCGCACCTTCGAGGACGCGGCGCGCATGCTCGACGATGTCCGCCCGGACCTCCTGGACATCGCGGCGCCGCCCGCGGCCCACCGGCCGCTGCTCGAGGCGGCGGCGGCGCGCGGCATCGACGTGATCTGCCAGAAGCCGCTCGGTGGTGACCTCGAGACCGCCCGCGCCATGGTCGGGGTCGCGGAGGCGGCGGGGATCACCTTCGTGGTCCACGAGAACTTCCGCTTCCAGCCCTGGCACCGCGAGGCCCGAAAGCTGATCGACCAGGGCGCGCTCGGCGACCTGTACGGCATCGGGTTCCGGCTTCGGCCGGGGGACGGGCAGGGGCCGGACGCGTATCTCGCCCGCCAGCCCTACTTCCAGACCATGGAGCGCTTCCTGGTCCACGAGACCGCGATCCACCTGATCGACGTGTTCCGGTTCCTGATGGGCGAGGTCTCCGGCGTCTACGCGCGCCTCAGACGCCTGAACCCGGCGATCCGGGGCGAGGATGCGGGGCTGATCGTGTTCGACTTCGCGAGCGGCGCCGCCGGGGTGTTCGACGGCAACCGGCTGGTCGACCACCCGGCCGACGACACCCGCCTCACCATGGGCGAGATGTGGGTCGAGGGATCGGAGGGCTACCTCCGCCTCGACGGCTTCGGCCGGCTGTTCCGGAAGCCGCACGGGGCGAGCGAGCGCCCGCACCGGTACGTCTGGCAGGACACCGGCTTCGCCGGCGACTCGGTCCACTTGCTCCAGACCCACGTCGTCCGGCACCTGCGGGACGGCACCCCGCTCGAGAACTCCGGCCGCGCCTACCTCCGGAACCTCGAGATCGAGGAGGCGGTCTACCGCTCCGCCGCGACGGGCGCGCGGCTGTCCGTGTGAGCCCACGGCACGCTTCCCATCGAGAAAGAAAGGGGCGGGCCCGTCCGGGACCCGCCCCACCGCGATCGCCCGGCGATCAGGCGCTGAAGGTGACGCTGACCTTGCGCACGCCGCTCGGGATCCGGATCACCGTCGGCTCGACCTCGCCCGGCTGCTCGCCGGCGCCATCGTCGCTCTCGACCATCCGGAACACGATCGGCACGTGGTCCGAGACGGTTTCGGCGAAGTCGCGCACGCTCTGGTCGAGGCGGACGATCGCCGCATCGTCGCCCGCGATCTGGTCCATCTTGACGTCGCTGGACACGACGATGTGGTCGATCAGCGAGGTCCGGCTGCCGATGAACGAGGCGGCGCCGCTCACCGCGTCGTCCGCCGTCAGCGCGAGCAGGTCCGGCGCGTCGGTGATCCCGGCGAGCACGTCGTTGGTCAGGAGCTCGTTGAAATCGCCGCCAAGGACCACGGGCAGGTCGTCCCGCGCCCGCACGTCCTGGATGACGTGCCCCAGGATCTGGGCGGCGAGCCGGCGCCGGGCCTGATTCTCCGCTCCGCCGAAGGCCTTGAAGTGGACCACGACGAGCATGAACTCGAGCGGCTCCGCGTCCTCCTCGTCGACCCGGCAGCGGGCGAACAGCGGCAGCCGCGGGAAGGCGAGCTTGCCGCTCTGGGTCTTGCGCAGCAGCTCGGCGCGGTGCCGCTCGAGCACGTCGCCCGCGAGGCTGACCTCGGTCGTGTCCTTGTCGTAGAGCACCGCGAGGTCCTGCCCGCCCGAAACGTCGAGCAGCTCGAAGTCGACCTCGTCGCCGCGCCGCCGCATCGCGTCCCGGAGCCGCTCGAGCGCGCCCGCCGCGACCTCGACCAGGCCCATCACGTCCATGTTCAGCCGGTGCAGGACGTCCGCGACCCGCTCGATCCGGTCGTCGTCGATCCGGTCGTTGAAGTGCTCGATGTTCCAGAAGCCGACGTCGGCGAAGCGCTTGCCGCCGGTGAAGTCGGGCACCTCGACCTCGCGCCCGTCAGGGGCGACGCCGGCGGTATCGAAGAAGCCGAGGAAGGGCGACGTGCCGTCGATCACGCCCAGCACGCGCGCGGCGTCGGCGGCCTCGCGGCCGCCCTGGCCCGAGAGGGCGAGCAGGTGGGCGACGATCTTCGCCATCCGGATGCCCTCGTTCAGCGCCTTGCCGCCCGCCTGGCTGATGCCGGAATGATGCAGCGCCACCAGCTCCCAGGCGTTGTTGAACACGCTCGAGCCGGACGAGCCGGGCTCGGTGTCGGTCCGGTAGCGGATCACCTCCTCGAACATCTCCTCGACGCGGTTGTCGTGGATCGCGACCTCCTTCGGCCGCGCGGCCGGATGCTGGATGATGTTGACCCGGTCGCCGACCGTCACGGTCGCGGGATCGCGGAGCAGCGCCACCGGCTCGATCTCCTCGAGCCCCTCCGTCGCGCAGGCGACGATCGTGAAGTCGAGGGCCGCGTCGGTGATGAACAGGCGCTCGGGCTGGAGCCGGACCGTGGTTGCCTGGCCGCCATCCTGGAAGTTGAACTCCGCGCGGCTGCCGCCCGCCACCGCCGCGGTCCTCAGGACGTGGTTGTTGGTCATCAGGAAGCCGTCCCGCCCGATCAGGAAGCCGGTGCCGGCGGTGCCGAGGGAGGTCACGACGCGGCAGACCGCGGCAGCCCGGACCGCCCCGTCGGCGAGGAACCGGGCGGGGAGGAAGTCGGACGCGAGGTGGATCTTCTCCTGCAGCTCCTCGACCTCGTGCTCGCTGGTCGCCGGCGGGACGATCACCCCGGTCAGAGCGCGCAGGCGCCGCTGGGCGAGGCGCGCCTCCGCCGCGAGGCCGATCGGGGTCGGCCGGTCCATGAAGCCGGGCTGGGGCGGCGCCACGAGCGTCCCCTCCCCGTCGCCGCCCGCCGTCGCGCGACCCACCTCGATCCGGCCGTGGGCCTCCTCCCGCCCGAGGGCGCGGCCGATCGCTTCCCGGAACCGCGCGGCGACGCGCGCGAAGCCGAGATCGGTCGGGTGCAGCTCGTCCTCCCAGAGCCGGTCGGGGCGGACCGCGCCGCGGCAGTCGATGTGGATCACCCGGGTCGGGAAGTCCTCCGCGATCGCGGCGAGCCGGGTGTTGAAGCGGTCGATCAGCACCTGAACGATCCGTCGCTGCAGGCCCGCGTCCGTGATGCCGATCGAGCGCATCGGGGTGGCCAGCCAGCTTCCGCCCCGGCCGGGCAGGGCGTGGTCGTAGCCGTGGATCAGCACGGTGAGCCCGGGGAAGCTCGTGGTGAGGCGCCCGATCAGGGTCCGGTACGCGTCCTCGAGCTCGGCCTCGAACCGCTGGAAGGCCTGGTTCGGGTAGCCGTCCGCGGCGAGCGCGGGATCGAAGGGGCGGAGCATCCGGGCGAGCCGCCCGTCGCCGACCATGTCGTTGCCGCCGCCGCTCAGCATGAACAACGCCGGGCGCTCGTCGCGCAGCGCCGGCCCGATCTCGTCGTCGCTGATCATCCCGTCGAGGGTGTCGCCCGCGCCGCTGAGGCAGAGGATGGCGAGGCCCGGGTCGTCGAACAGCTGGTCGACCACGTCGTCGAGCAGGATCGGGTACTGGAACCAGCTGTCGCCCTCGGCGACCACCCGGGTGCCCCGGAAGCCCTGCCGGAGCTTTCGCCGATAGCGCTCCTGACGGCGGGCCTTGAGGATGCCGTTGAACACGTTGAGCAGCAGCGCGCCCTCGAACGGACCCTGCTCCACGGTCGCCGGATCCGGCTCGATGGCCGGAGCGAAGGCCCGGCTCATGTCGTGGCGCACCCGCCAGTAGGGGCGCAGCTCGTGCTCGTCGACTCCGGGGTCCCTGAGCATGGTCATGAGCTGCTCGAGCGGGATCGGTTCCCGATCCGGGAGCTTGGCAACGGCCATGGAACGTCTCCTTCGCGCCAATGGGCGCCGCGCGGCGCGGACGACGCGCCGGCCGGCGTGCGGTCGAGAGACACTCTACACGCGTCGGAGCTGATCCTCTGTGACGCGCTTCACGATCCAGGGTTGGGAGGCGTCGCGCCCGCGGCGCGGTCCGGAAGGAGGAGCTTCAGCCGTCGCAGTTGGCGACGCAGTGGGTGGCGTAGGTGACCTCGCCGCCGCAGGTCTGGTAGCAGAGGTCGAAGTCGCCGCCGCACTGGCCCTCCAGAGAGGCGTCCTCGCGGGCGCAGCTGCCGTAGTCCGGCTGCACCGCCTTGGGCCGCTCGGGCGGGGCTTCCAGGATGCCGGCCTGATGCCGGGTGAGGTCGATCAGGAAGTCGCGCTCGAGGGTCTGGTTCCGGTCCTCGGCGACCTCGCGGGCGTCGATCCGGCACTGCTGGACCGTGCTGTCCTTCTCCCGCCGGCAGAGGCGACGCCCCTCGAGGCAGCGCTGGACGCACTGGCGCCCGACCTCGTCCGCCGGCGGGACGTAGTTGGTGAAGGTGCGGTACTGCGGGCCGCAGCCGGCGAGGGCGGTGACCGCCACGGCGACGGCAGCGAAGGCAGGGAGGCGTCGCGGCCAGGGCGCCATGGCTCGTTCTCCGGAGGTGGCCGCCGTGAGCCTGTCAGAGCCGCCTTGCGCTCCGGTTAACGCTCCGGGCCGGGTTCTCCCGCTCGCGCTTCTCCGCTATGCAGCGGTACCTGAAGCCAGGCGGTGAGCAGCGAATCGTGCGTCTCGCGCAGGCTGCGCAACGGGTCGTCCGGAACGACCAGCTCCTGCTGTTCGCGCTCGCGCTGATCGTCGGCGTCGCGGCCGGCTACGGCGCGCTCGCCTTCCGCCTGCTGACCGCGCTGATCCAGCTCGTCTTCTTCGGCCACGCCTCCGAGTTCGTCGCCAGCCATGCCCGCGTGCTGCCGTGGTGGCAGGTGCTCGGGGCGCCGGTGCTGGGCGGGCTCCTGATCGGCCTGTTCGCGGCCACCGTCATGCCCGGGCGTCGCCCGCAGGCGGTCGCGGACGTGATGGAGGCGAGCGCGCTCCGGCAGGGGCGGATGTCGCTCAACGCCGGGCTCGGCGCGGCGTTCATGAGCGCCGCCTCGATCGGCTGCGGCGCCTCGGTCGGTCGCGAGGGCCCGATCGTGCACCTCGGCGCCAGCCTCGCCTCGGCGGTCGCGCGGAAGCTCCACCTCTCGCCCTCGTTCTCGAGGACCCTCCTCGGCTGCGGCGTCGCCGCGGCGATCGGCAGCGCGTTCAATGCGCCGATCGCGGGCGTGTTCTTCGCGCTCGAGGTGGTGATCGGCCACTATGGCCTGAGCGCGTTCTCGCCGGTGGTGATCAGCTCGGTGATCGGGACCATGATCACCCGGATCCACCTCGGCGCCGATGCCGCCTTCCAGCTGCCGCCGCAGGTGATCACCTCGTTCTGGGAGCTGCCGGCGTTCATCCTGCTCGGGCTGGTCGCGGCCCTGGTCGCGCTCGCGCTGATGCGCGCGGTGGCGGTGGTGCAGTGGGTGCACGACTGGTTGAACGTCCCCCCGCAGATCCGCCCCGCGCTCGCCGGCCTCGCGGTCGGCCTCATCGCGCTCGTCCTGCCCGAGGTGCTCGGGGTCGGCTACGAGGCGACCGACCGGGCGCTCCGGGTCGGCTACGAGCTGCAGTTCCTGATCATGCTCGCGATCGCCAAGGCGACCGCGACCGCGATCTGCCTCGGCAGCGGCTTCGGCGGGGGCGTCTTCAGCCCGAGCCTGGTGCTCGGCGCGCTGACCGGGGCCTCCTTCGGGATCGTCGCCGGCTCGATCTTCCCCGACCTCGGCTCGAGCCCGAGCGTCTACGCGATCCTCGGCATGGGCGCGGTCGCCGCCTGCGTGCTGGGCGCGCCGATCTCGACCGTGATCATGATCTTCGAGCTGACCACCGACTACGAGGTCACCTTCGCGCTGATGGTCGCGGTCGCGGTCGCCTCGGTCACGTCCTACCAGATCTGGCCGTTCTCGTTCTTCACCTGGCAGCTCGCGACCCGCGGCATCCAGCTCGGGCGGCGCGACCAGGCGGTGATGCGCGCGACCAAGGTGCAGAGCGTGCTGCGCCGCCAGGTGGTGCGGGTCGGGCTCGCCGCGACCCTGGACGAGCTCAAGGCGCTGTTCGTGCAGCGCCACCTGCCGATCTTCGTGATCGACGGCGACGACCGGCTGGTCGGAACGATCCACTTCGAGGACCTGGCCGACGCGGCGTTCGATCCGGAACGGGCCGGCCAGGTGATCACCGCGCGCGACCTCGTGCACCGGATCCCGCTCGCGCTCACCCCCGAGGACGACCTCGAGACCGCGCTCCGCCTCGCCGAGATGAACGACGAGGAGCACATGCCGGTGGTCGACAACGGCAAGGACATGCGGGTGATCGGCGAGGTGCGGCAGGCGGACCTGGTGCTCGCCTACAACCGCGCGCTCCTCCAGACCCGCGAGGCCGAGCGCGGCACCTGACTGGCTGATCGAGTATGCTGACGGCTCTGCCTCGGCCCGCTCCACCAGCCTTTGACAAAGCGGCCCGTCGCGCTACCATATGTTGAAGGGCCGACGGCCGGATCGGATGTCCGATCGATCGCTTGAGGCGGCCGGCCGCGCGTTCTACCCTGATCTCCGGTGACTGCCTCCCACGCATGACCAGCCAGGCCGCTTCCCTGCTCGACTTCCAAGCCGACCCTGCCCCCGACCAGCCGCCGCACCTCGCCGCGCTCAACCCCGAGCAGCGGGCCGCGGTGGTCGCCGGCGACGGCCCGTTGCTCGTGCTCGCGGGCGCCGGGACGGGCAAGACCCGGGTGCTGACCACGCGCCTCGCGCACCTTCTCCTGACCCGTCGCGCGCGGCCCTTCAACGTGCTCGCGGTCACCTTCACCAACCGGGCGGCGCGGGAGATGGTCGAGCGGGTCTCGAGCCTGCTCGGGCGGAGCGTGGACGGCCTCTGGCTCGGCACCTTCCACGCGATCGGGGCCCGGATCCTCCGCCGCCACGCCGAGCTGGTGGGGCTCAAGCACAACTTCACGATCCTCGACACCGACGACCAGCTCCGTCTGGTCAAGCAGGTGATCCAGGTCCACGACCTCGACCCCAAGCGATGGGCGCCCCGGGTCCTGCTGCATATCCTGCAGCGCTTCAAGGACCGCGGCTGGACGCCACCGGACGTCCCGGATTCGGAGATCGGCGACTTCGGGCTCGGCAAGCTGCGCGCGCTGTACGCGAGCTACCAGGAGCGCCTGATCACGCTCAACGCCTGCGACTTCGGCGACCTGCTGCTGCACAACCTGGTCCTGCTCAAGACCCAGCCCGACCTGCTCCGGGACTACCAGAGCCGGTTCCAGACCATCCTGGTCGACGAGTATCAGGACACCAACGTCGCCCAGTACCTCTGGCTCCGCCTGCTCGCTCAGGGCCACAGGAACCTCACCGTGGTCGGCGACGACGATCAGTCGATCTACAGCTGGCGGGGCGCCGAGGTCGGCAACATCCTCCGCTTCGAGCAGGACTTCCCGGGCGCGGCGGTGGTGCGGCTCGAGCGCAACTACCGCTCCACCGGGCACATCCTGGGCGCGGCCTCCGGGGTGATCGCGCACAACCGGGCGCGCCTCGGCAAGACGCTCTGGACCGGGGACGAGCAGGGCGAGCGCGTCCGCATCGCGTCCTTGTGGGACGACGAGGAGGAGGCCCGCTTCGTCGGCGAAGAGATCGAGGCGCTGCAGCGCGCCGGCGAGAGCCTGAACGAGGTCGCGGTGCTGGTCCGGGCCGGCTACCAGACTCGCGCCTTCGAGGAGCGCTTCATCACGCTGGGGCTGCCGTACCGGGTCGTCGGGGGCCTGCGCTTCTACGAGCGGGCCGAGATCCGGGACGCGATCGCCTACCTCCGGCTGGTCCATTCGCCCGAGGACGATCTGGCGCTGGAGCGGATCATCAACGTGCCGAAGCGGGGGCTCGGCGACGCCACGGTGCAGCTGATCCAGCGGGCCGCCCGGGGCGCCGAGACCAGCCTCGTCGCGGCGGCGCGGATGCTCTGCCTGACCGACGAGCTCCGGGGCCGCGCCCGGACCAGCCTCACCCGCCTGCTCGACGACCTCGACCGCTGGCGGGAGCTCGCGCAGGGCGCGCCGCCGCGCACGCTGGCCGAGACCGTGCTCGAAGAGTCAGGATACGTCCGGATGTGGCAGGACGACCGCTCGCCGGATGCGCCGGGGCGGCTCGAGAACCTGAAGGAGCTGGTCCGCGCGATCAGCGAGTTCGAGACCCTGACCGGCTTTCTGGAGCACGTCGGGCTGGTCATGGACAACGCGTCCGATCCGGCGGGCGAGATGGCCACCGTCATGACGCTGCACGCCGCCAAGGGGCTCGAGTTCGGCTCGGTGTTCCTGCCCGGCTGGGAGGAGGGGCTGTTCCCGAACCAGCGCGCGGTCGACGAGGGCGGCGCCAAGGCCCTCGAGGAGGAGCGGCGGCTGGCCTACGTCGGGATCACCCGCGCGCGCCGGAATCTCACGATCAGCCACGCCGCCAACCGGCGGATCTACAATTCGTGGTCGAGCAGCGTCCCGTCCCGCTTCCTCGAGGAGCTGCCCGGCGCGCACACCGAGTTCCTGCAGCGGACCACGGTCCGCGAGCCGGAGATGAGCGGCTGGTTCGACGACCTTCGCCCCGGCGGCCGCGGCCCCGGGTACGAGCGGCTCCGGGCGAAGGGCAAGCCGCCCCTGATCGAAGGTCAGGCGCGGGTCCTCTCGACCGGCCTGCCGAAGAGCCGGCACACGATCGGCATCGGGCAACGGGTCTTCCACGAGAAGTTCGGCTATGGCGAGGTCCTTTCGGTCGAGGGCAGCAAGCTCGAGATCGCGTTCGAGAAGGCGGGCTCCAAGAAGGTCATCGACAGCTTCGTCGCCCCCGTCTGAGGGCGGCGCGGCGCGGGTCTGGCAGACCCGGTTCCGGGTGCCGGCCGAGCTGGCGCCCGACATGCTCGAGCGGCTCGACGCGCTCGGCGCGAGCGTCGCGGGGTTCGAGGAGACGCCCGAGCAGGCGCGCTCCGAGACCTGGCAGATCGAGATCCTGCACCAGGGAGAGCCCGACCGGAGCGGCCTCGAGGACGCGCTCGACCGGATCGCCCAGGAGGTGGGGGCCGGCCACATCGAGCTCGAGATCGCGCCGGTGCCGGATGCCGACTGGCTGGCCACGACCGCGGCGCAGTTTCCGCCGCAGCGGGTCGGCCGCTTCTGGATCCACGGCAGCCACGTCGAGGAGCCACCGCCGGCCGGGGTGGTCCCGATCCGGATCGACGCCGGCCTCGCCTTCGGCTCGGGCGACCATGCCACGACCCGGGGCTGCCTCGTGGCGCTCGACCGGATCGCCAGCCACCGCCGGCTGCGCCGCGTGCTCGACCTCGGCTGCGGCTCGGGCATCCTCGGGATCGCCGCGGCGAAGTGCTGGCCGGCCCGGATCGTCGCTGCCGACAACGATCCCGCCGCGGTCGAGGTGGCGCGTGCCAACGCCCGGGAGAACGGCGTGGGCTCGCGGCTGCACGCCGTGGTCAGCGACGGGTTCGGCCATCCGCTGCCGCGCGCCTTCGGTCCCTACGACCTGATCGTCGCAAACATCCTGGCCGCCCCGCTGATCGGGCTCGCGCCCGACCTCGCCCGCCGGGTCGCCGTCGGCGGGCGGGTGATCCTGTCGGGGCTGCTGCACGAGCAGGCGGAGCGCGTGCTCGCCGCATACCGCGCCGAGCGCCTCCACCTCGAGCGGTTGATCCTGGACGATCCCTGGGCGACACTGCAGCTGCGACCGCTCCGGCAGGCGTCCCTCCAGCCCCGCCTGCGGATGCGCTCGTCGCCTGAACCAAGCCCGGCCGAAGGGAGGCTGAAGGATGGCTCTCGCAGCAGCGGCACACGTCTCCGAAAGCGGGCGGTTCGATCGCACTGACCCGCGCGCGGTCCGCCGGGCGGCACGCAGCGGCCACCTCACCGGCCACACCAGCGGGCTCGCCCCCGGCTACGTTCAGGCCAACGTCGCGATCCTGCCGAAGGAGGACGCGGGCGACTTCCTCGCCTTCTGCCAGCGCAACCCCAAGCCGTGCCCGCTGCTCGCGACGTCCGACCCCGGCGATCCGCGCCTGCCCGACCTCGCGGCGGACCTCGACATCCGGACCGACGTGCCGAGCTACCGCGTGTTCCGGGACGGCGAGCCGGTCGGGGACGTGCACGACATCCGGGACCTCTGGCGGGACGACCTCGTGGCCTTCGCGATCGGCTGCTCGCTGTCGTTCGAGGAGGCGATGCTGGATGCCGGGCTGCCGCTCCGGCACATCGAGCGGGACGAGATCGTGCCGATGTACCTGACGTCGATCGAGACCCGCCCGGCGGGGCGGTTCAAAGGTCCGATGGTGGTCTCGATGCGGCCGTTCCGGCCCGCCGACGCGATCCGCGCGGTCCAGGTGACGACCCGCTTCCCGAACGTCCACGGCGCGCCGGTGCACATCGGCCACCCGCACCTGATCGGGATCCTGGACATCACGCGGCCGAGCTTCGGGCCGGCGACGGCCACGGTGGCCGAGGACGAGCTGCCGGTGTTCTGGGGCTGCGGCGTGACCCCGCAGTCGGTGGTCCGGGCGGC
>DASUSF010000006.1:0-19821 GCA_036375275.1 Geminicoccaceae bacterium
CCCGACCTCAACCTGTTCGATGCCGTGGTCGCGCATGTTCGCGAGGAGGCAGGGCGCCACCACGTGCTGATCGCGGCAGCCAGCGCCGGCGCGCTCGAGCGGCTGAAGGGCGTCCTCGAGGACCACGGCCTCGACCACATCCGGCGGATCGACCGGTTCGACCAGCTCGAGGAGAGCCGCATCCCGGCGATCGGGGTTCTGCCGCTCGATCATGGCTTCACCTCCGGACGGGTCGCGGTGCTCGCCGAAGCCGACATCCTCGGCGAGCGCCTGGCCCGACCGGTCAAGCGCAGGCGCCGGGCCGACAAGTTCATCGCCGAGGTCGGGGCGCTCGGCGAAGGCGACCTCGTGGTCCACGACGAGCACGGCATCGGCCGGTTCGAGGACCTGGTGACGCTCGAGATCGCCGGCGCGCCGCACGACTGCCTGAAGCTGCTCTACCACGGGGGTGACCGGCTGTTCGTGCCGGTCGAGAACCTCGACGTCCTGTCGCGCTACGGCGCGAGCGACGGGACCGTGGCGCTCGACCGGCTGGGCGGCCTCGGCTGGCAGACCCGGAAGGCCAAGGTCAAGGAGCGGATCCGGGAGATCGCCGGCGAGCTGATCGAGATCGCGGCCCGGCGTCAGCTTCGCCGCGGCGAGCATTTCGACCCGCCGCCCGGCGCCTACGACGAGTTCGTGACCCGCTTCCCCTACGAGGAGACCGAGGACCAGGCCGCGACCATCGACGCCGTCCTGGACGATCTCGGCTCCGGCCGGCCCATGGACCGGCTGGTCTGCGGCGACGTCGGCTTCGGCAAGACGGAGGTCGCGCTGCGGGCCGCCTTCATCGCCGCCATGGCGGGCAACCAGGTCGCCCTCCTCGCGCCGACCACGCTCCTCGTCCGCCAGCACTTCCAGCTGTTCCGGGAGCGCTTTCAGGGCCTGCCGATCCGGATCGAGCAGCTCTCGCGGTTCGTGACCGGCAAGGCCGCGACGGAGATCAAGAAAGGCCTCGCCGACGGCGACGTCGACATCGTGATCGGCACCCACGCGCTCCTCGGGCCGAAGGTCTCGTTCAAGCGCCTCGGCCTCGTGATCGTGGACGAGGAGCAGCATTTCGGAGTCGCCCACAAGGAGCGCCTCAAGCAGCTCCGCGCCGAGGTCCATGTGCTGACCATGACCGCGACGCCGATCCCGCGCACCCTCCAGATGGCGCTCGGCGGCCTCAAGGAGCTCAGCATCATCGCGACCCCGCCGGTGGACCGGCTCGCGGTGCGCGCGTTCGTGCTGCCGGCCGACCCGGTCGTGATCCGGGAAGCGATCCTCCGCGAGCACTACCGCGGCGGGCAGACCTTCTACGTGTGCCCGCGGATCGAGGATCAGGCAAAGCTCGCCGGGCAGCTCCGCCAGCTGGTGCCGGAGGTCAAGCTCGCGGTCGCCAACGGCAGGATGCCGGCCAAGGAGCTCGACGAGGTGATGGCCGCCTTCTACGACCGGAAGATCGACGTCCTCCTGTCCACCAACATCATCGAGTCCGGGCTCGACATCCCGACCGCGAACACCCTCATCGTGCACCGCGCCGACCGTTTCGGCCTGTCGCAGCTCTACCAGCTGCGCGGCCGGATCGGGCGCGGCAAGGTGCGCGGCTACGCCTACTTCACGCTGCCTCCGGACAAGAAGCTGCGCGAGGTCGCGGAGAAGCGGCTCCAGGTCATCCAGAGCCTGGACCAGCTCGGCGCCGGCTTCCAGCTGGCGTCCCACGACCTCGACATCCGGGGCTCGGGCAATCTGCTCGGCGACGAGCAGTCGGGGCACATCAAGGAGGTCGGCTTCGAGCTCTACAACCACCTGCTCGAGGAGGCGGTTGCGGTCGCCAAGGCCGAGGCCGGCGAGACGGGCGAGCTGGTCGCCGGACGCCACGACTGGACTCCGCAGATCACGATCGACGCCGCCGCGCTGATTCCGGAACCGTACATCGAGGATCTCGATCTCCGGCTCCAGATGTACCAGCGCCTGGCCAAGCTCGAGACCCACGAGGAGCTCGAGGCCTTCGCGGCCGAGCTGATCGACCGCTTCGGCCCGCTGCCGGAGCCGACCGAGCAGCTGCTCCAGCTGGTCGGGATCAAGCAGCTCTGCCGCCAGGCCGGAGTCGCCAGGGTCGAGGCGGGACCGCGTGGCATCGTGGTTGCCTTCCACGAGGACCGCTTCGCCAAGCCGGACCGGCTGGTGGGCTACATCGCGGAGCGCTCGGGGCGCATGAAGGTGCGGTCCGATCACCGTCTGGTGATCAGCGAAGAGACCGGCTCGGGCGAGGAGCGCCTGAAGAGGGTCAGGAAGGTGGTCGGCGAGCTCGCCGCGCTCGCCGCCTGAGCCGAACCGCCGCGCCGACGCCCCAGCGCTTTGAGCGGAGGTTGTCGCGTGCTAACGCTCCGGCCGGGGAGGCGCCATGATCACCTTGCTCTACATGCACAGCAGCTCGCTCGAGCACGACCCGGGACCCGGCCATCCCGAGCAGCCGGGGCGGATCCGCGCGATCCAGACCATGCTCGAGCGGGAGGAGCGGAAGGGCGGCCTGGTCGGGATCGTGCGCCGCGAGCCCGAGCGCGCGACGGTCGAGCAGCTCGAGCGGGTGCACACCGCCCGCTACGTCGAACGGATCCTCGGCGCCATCCCGAATGAGGGTCACGTCCGGCTCGACGCCGACACGGTCGTCTCGCCCGGCTCCGGCGAGGCCGCGCTCCGGACCGCGGGAGCGGCGCTCGGCGCCGTCGACGCGGTGATCAGGGGCGGCGCCAGGAGGGCCTTCTGCGCGCTGCGTCCGCCCGGTCACCACGCCGAGCCCGAGCGCGCCATGGGCTTCTGCCTGTTCAACAACGTGGCACTCGCGGCGATGCAGGCACTCGAGGTCCATGGGCTGGAGCGGGTCTCGATCTTCGACTTCGACGTCCATCACGGCAACGGCACCCAGGCGGCCTTCGCGCGCGAGGGGCGGGTGCAATACCTCTCGACCCACCAGTGGCCGCTCTATCCCGGGACCGGCGCCGAGCACGAGACCGGCGTCGGCAACATCGTCAACCGGCCACTGCCTGCCGGGACGGGGTCGAAGGCCTGGCGGCGAGTGGTGGAGCGGGACATCCTGCCGGCGATCACGGCGCACGACCCGGACCTCGTTCTGGTGTCCGCCGGCTTCGACGCCCACCGGGACGACCCGCTCGCCATGCTGGAGCTGGTCGAGGACGATTTCTTCTGGGTGACGCGCGAGCTCTGCGGCATCGCCGACCGTCACGCCCGGGGCCGGCTAGTCTCGGTCCTCGAAGGCGGCTACAACCTGAACGCGCTGGCTGCGAGCGCGTTCGCCCATCTTGATGCACTGGTGCACCCGTGAGCGGAACATCTTTCGAGTGGAACGAGTTGGCGGCTGATTCCGATGTCCAGGAGGAGCCAGAACGGGCGTCCGCGCCGGATGACGTTCAGGCCATGAGCTTCGAGCATGCGCTGGCGGAGCTGGAGCGCATCGTCCAGGAGCTCGAGCGCGGCGAGCTCGAGCTGGACGCCGCGATCGGCGCCTACGAGCGCGGCACGACCCTGCGCCGCCATTGCGAGCAGAAGCTCAAGGAGGCCCGGCTCCGGGTCGAGCGGATCACGCTGGGCGGCGAGGGCCAGGTCGGCAGCGAGCCGATGGACGTCGGGTGAACGTCGCCCGGGTCGAGGATCTCCGCCGCCGGATGGCGGCCGTCGCCGAGGCGATCGAAGCCGACCTCGACCGCTTCCTGCCGCCGGCTGTGGGGGCGCAGGCGCGCCTCAACGAGGCCGTGCGCTATGCGACGCTCGGTGGCGGCAAGCGTCTCCGCCCGTTCCTCGCCGTGGCGGCGGGGGACCTGTTCGACGTTCCGGAAGCGCGGACCCGGCGGGTCGGCTGCGCGATCGAGATGATCCACAGCTATTCGCTGGTCCACGACGACCTGCCGGCGATGGACGATGCCGAGCTGCGGCGCGGCCGGGCGAGCTGTCATCGGCGGTTCGACGAGGCGACCGCGATCCTCGCCGGCGACGCGCTCCAGGCGCTGGCGTTCGAGCTGCTGGCCGATCCGGCGACCCATCCGGACCCCGAGGCGCGGATCGAGCTGGTCCGGGGTCTCGCGCTCGCCTCCGGTCCGCTCGGCATGTGCGGCGGCCAGATGATCGACCTCGAGGCGGAAGGGCAGGCGCTGACCCTCGACCAGGTCCTGGAGCTGCAGCGGCTCAAGACCGGCGCCCTGATCCGCTTTTCCTGCGCCGCCGGCGCGATCCTCGGTAGCGCGCCCGCGGCGGCCCGGAGCGCGCTGCTCGACTATGCCGATGCCCTCGGCACGGCGTTCCAGATCCGGGACGACCTGCTCGACGTCCTCGGCGACGCCGCGGAGACGGGCAAGGACCAGGGCATCGATGCCTCGGCCGGCAAGGCGACGCTGGTCGGGCTGCTCGGGATCGACGGCGCGCGGCGGCGGCTCGACCAGCTGCACGGCCGCGCCGTCCGGGCGCTCGCGCCGTTCGGGCCGGCCAGCGGCGTGTTGCGCGCGGTGATGGAGTTTGTCATACACCGCAGGAGCTGAGGGGGCAGTCAACCATTTCGCGCCGCGACGAACGCTCGCCATCTCGCGTGCCTCAGAGTTCGGATCCGATGTCGACCACGCCGCTTCTTGACACCATTCGCGACCCCGACGACGTGCGCAGGCTCGAGGCCGGGAAGCTCCGCCAGCTCGCGGACGAGCTGCGCGCCGAGATGATCGACGCCGTCTCCGGAACCGGGGGGCACCTCGGTGCCGGCCTCGGCGTGGTCGAGCTCACCGTGGCCCTGCACCACATCTTCGAGACCCCGCGCGACAAGCTGATCTGGGACGTCGGCCACCAGGCCTACCCCCACAAGATCCTGACCGGGCGGCGCGACCGCATCCGCACCATCCGCCAGCCGGGCGGGCTGTCCGGGTTCACCAAGCGCTCCGAGAGCCGCTACGACCCGTTCGGCGCCGCGCACAGCTCCACCTCGATCTCGGCCGCCCTCGGCATGGCGACGGCGCGCGATCTCGCCGGCGACGACTTCAACGTGATCGCGGTGATCGGCGACGGCGCGATGAGCGCCGGCATGGCCTACGAGGCGATGAACAACGCCGGCGCCCAGCATGCCCGGCTGATCGTGATCCTGAACGACAACGACATGTCGATCGCGCCCAACGTCGGGGCGATGCACCAGTACCTCTCGCGGGTGCTCTCGTCGCGGCCGTACATGAGCGTCCGGCATGCCGCGAAGCACCTCGCCGAGCACATGCCGCGGAGCATCGCCGAGGCCGCCGGCAAGGCCGAGGAGTACGCCCGGGGCATGGTCCAGGGCGGGACGCTGTTCGAGGAGCTCGGCTTCTACTACGTCGGGCCGATCGACGGCCACGACCTCGACCATCTCGTGCCGGTGCTGAAGAACGTCCGCGATGCGCAGCGGGACGGGCCGGTCCTGGTCCACGTCCGGACGCGGAAGGGCGCCGGCTATCCGCCAGCGGAGAGCTCGAGCGACAAGTACCACGGCGTCTCGAAGTTCGACGCGCTCACCGGCGCCCAGGTGAAGGGCAAGTCCAACGCGCCGTCCTACACCGCGGTCTACGCCAAGGCGCTGATCAAGGAGGCCGAGCTCGACCGGCGGGTGGTCGCGATCACCGCGGCGATGCCCTCCGGCACCGGCGTCTCGACGTTCCAGAAGGAGTTTCCGGAGCGTAGCTTCGACGTCGGGATCGCCGAGCAGCACGCCGTGACCTTCGCGGCCGGGCTCGCGACCCAGGGCATGAAGCCGTTCTGCACGATCTACTCGACCTTCCTGCAGCGCGGCTACGACCAGGTGGTGCACGACGTCGCGATCCAGGGCCTGCCGGTGCGCTTCGCGATGGACCGGGCGGGCCTCGTGGGCGCCGACGGGCCGACCCATGCCGGCGCCTTCGATCTCAGCTATCTCGGCTGCCTGCCCGGGTTCGTGATCATGGCGGCGGCCGACGAGGCCGAGTTGATGCACATGGTCCGGACCATGGCCGAGATCGACGACCGGCCGTCGGCGGTCCGCTATCCGCGTGGCGAGGGCATCGGGATCGAGCTGCCGGAGCGCGGCGAGCTGCTCGCGATCGGCAGGGGCCGGATCGTTCGCGAGGGCGGTGGACCGATCGCCCTGCTGTCCCTCGGAACGCGGCTCGAGGAGTGCCTCGCGGCGGCGGACGAGCTGACCGCGCGCGGCCTCTCGACCAGCGTCGCGGACGCGCGGTTCGCGAAGCCGATCGACCAGGAGCTGATCCGGACCCTCGCGCGCGAGCACAGCGTCCTGATCACGGTCGAGGAGAATGCGATCGGGGGCTTCTCGGCCCAGGTCCAGCAGTTCGCGCTCGGCGCCGGGCTGCTCGACGACGGCAAGCTCCGCCTGCGCAGCATGACGCTTCCGGACCGCTTCATCGACCACGGCTCGCCGCGCGGCATGTACGAGGAGGCGGGCCTCAACGCCTCGCACATCGCGACCCTGGCGCGCGCGACCCTCGACCCGTCGCTGGCCGAGGATGCGATGGCCGATGCGGGGCGGAAGCGGCTGCGCGCCTCCTGACGATGCCGCGGCGGCGGCTCGACCAGTTGCTGGTCGAGCGCGGCCTCGTGGACAGCCGGACCCGCGCCCAGGCGCTGATCCTCGCCGGCCAGGTGTTCTCCGGCGAGCGGCGCCTCGAAAAGGCCGGCGCCGCGATCGACCCCGATCTGCCGCTGGAGATCCGGGGCGCGCCTTCCCCCTACGTCTCGCGGGGCGGGCTCAAGCTCGCCCACGCCCTCGATCATTTCAGGATCGATCCGAGCGACCTCACCGCCCTCGACGTCGGCGCCTCGACGGGCGGCTTCACCGACGTCCTCCTGCAGCGCGGCGCCGCCAAGGTCTATGCGGTCGACGTCGGGCACGGGCAGCTCGACTGGCGCTTGCGCACCGATCCGCGGGTCGTCGTCCTGGAGCGCACCAACGCCCGCCATCTGACGCGCGAGCAGGTCCCGGATCCGGTCGATCTAGTGGTCTCCGACGCGAGCTTCATCTCGCTCGAGCTGGTCCTTCGGGCCCCACTCAATCTGATGCGTCCAGCCGCTTGGCTGGTAGCGCTGATCAAGCCGCAGTTCGAGGTCGGCAGGGGCCAGGTGGGGAAGGGGGGCGTGGTCCGCGATCCCGCCCTGCACGAGGCCGTGTGCGGCCGGATCGCGGGCTGGCTGGAGACGGAGCAGGGCTTCCACGTGCTCGGGATCGCGGCGAGTCCGGTGCTCGGACCGGCCGGCAACCGCGAGTTCCTGATCGCGGCGCGCCGGCCCGCCAGCCAGGCTTGACGGTCTCGAGGATCGCGTCCATATTTGGACAATCATGGCCAGATCATCCGCACTGAGACATGCTGAGCCGGCCGGCGACGCGGCTGCCCGGGACGCGGCCGCGCTGCGCGCGTGGTTCCGGATCATGACGCTCTGGGGGCTCACCGCGGAGGAGGGGCGGGTGCTGCTCGGCCGGCCGTCGCGGGCGACCTTCTACAACTGGAAGGCGGGCAGGGTCGCCGTCCTGCCGCACGACGTGCTCGCACGGATCAGCTACGTCCTCGGGATCTACAAGGCCCTGCAGATCCTCTACCAGGATCCGGCCATGGCGGACGCCTGGGTGCGGCGGCCGAACACCGCCTTCGGCGGCCAGAGCGCGCTTCAGCGGATGCTCGCGGGGGACGTCACCGACCTCGCGGCGGTGCGGGCCCATCTGGACGCGGCGCGCGGCGGCGGCGCTTGATCGATCTGCCGCCGCAGAGCCGGGTGCGCTGGTCGCACGCGTGGCGGATCATCGCGTCGCGCTACCCCCCGATCCAGCTGTTCGAGCGCCTGTCGGACGACCCGGCCGACTGGGAGGCGCTGGCCGAGGTCGAGAGCCTGACCAACCCCCGCATCCGCGACGAGATCGGCGCGATCCGGCTGGTCCCCGCCGAGGAGCGGGTGGCCGGGCCCGGCGCCAGCTGGGTCATGGCGTCGTTCACCCACCTCAGCCCGCACGGCTCGCGCTTCTCGGACGGCAGCTACGGCGTCTACTACGCCGCGCACGAGCTTCCGACGGCGATCGCCGAGACCGTGTACCACATGGGCCGCTTCTACGGCCTCACCCGGGATCCGCCCCACGGCGAGGACATGAGGGTCCTGACCGGCGCGGTGGCCACGAGCTTTCACGATCTTCGCGGCCAGCCGGCGTTCGCCGCGTGCCTCGATCCCGAGGACTACGGCCCGAGCCGGGCGCTCGGCGCCCAGCTCAAGGCGAGGGGCAGCAACGGCGTCGTCTACCCGAGCGTCCGCCGGGCAGGCGGCCAGTGCCTCGGGGCGTTCCGCCCGAAGGCGGTGGGCCTGCCGCGGCAGGAGCGCCACCTCAGGTACCACTGGAACGGCGAGCGGATCGACCGCTACTTCGACTATGCCGAGGACCGCTGGATCGGGCTCGGGGCCTGACGGCGCGCGCCCGCCCGCAGCCGCCCGAAGCCGCGCTCCAGGTCGCCGATCAGATCCTCGGGCGCTTCCAGCCCGATGTGGAAGCGGATGCTCGGAAAGCGCGCGTCCCAGGCGGTGGCGGTGCGCGATCGCTCCGGCCAGTTGGGCATGACCAGGCTCTCGTAGCCGCCCCAGGACGCGCCGAGGCCGAAATGCTCGAGCCCGTCGACGAAGGCGTGCCACGCCGCCTCGGAGCAGGGCTCGAGCAGCACGCCGAACAGCCCCGATGCGCCCCTGAAGTCGCGCCGCCAGAGCGCATGCCCGGGGTCGCTCTCGAGCGCCGGGTACATCACGCGGTGCACCTCCGGCTGCGCCTCGAACCAGCGCGCGAGCGCCATGGCATTGGCCTGGTGCCGCTCGAGCCGGACCGCGAGCGTGCGCAGGCCGCGCAGCGCCTGGTAGCAGTCGTCCGGCGAGACGAACGCGCCGAGGTCGTACATGCCCTTCCGGAGCGCGGCATAGTGCTCCTCGGTGGTCGAGGCGATGCCGAGCATCAGGTCCGAGTGGCCGCCGATGTACTTGGTGCCGGCGACGATCGCGACGTCCACCCCGAGCGTCAGCGGCTTGAAGAAGAACGGGGTCGCCCAGGTGTTGTCGATCATGGTCAGCACGCCGCGCGCCTTCGCCACCTCGACGAGCGCCGGCACGTCCTGCACCTCGAACGTGAGCGAGCCCGGGGACTCCATGTAGAGGATCCGGGTCTCGGGCCGGATCAGACGCTCGATTTCGGAGCCGATCAGGGGGTCGTAGTAGGTGGTCTCGACCCCGAAGCGGGCGAGCACCCGGTCGCAGAACTGACGGGTCGGCCCATACGCGGTGTCGACCATGAGGACGTGATCGCCCGCCTCGAGGAACGTCATCAGGGCCTGGGCGACGGCGGTTTTGCCGGATCCCGTGAGCACGGCGCCGTGGGCGCCCTCGAGCGCCGCGAGCGCATCCTCGAGCGCGAAGGTGGTCGGCGTGCCCGACCGGCCGTAGTAGACCCCGCGCACCTCGCGCGGCGTCTCGAAGGCCTCGACCGAAGGATAGAGGATCGTCGACGCGCGATAGACGGGCGGATTGACCACGCCGTGATTGGCGAGCGGATCGCGCCCCGCATCGACCAGGATCGTCTCGTCTTTCATCGCCGCGCCGTCCCCGACCGTTCCACTATGTCAGGCGCCCTTGTGGCCGGGCCGGCCTTGTGGCCAAATGCCATCAAGCAGGGCGCCCGCCTGGGAGACGGCCCGCCGGCCCGTGTGTCGCACACGCCGGCCGGAGGATGCGAGTCCGGAGTTCGCGCGGCGCCTCAACCGAACGACCAAAGCGGAGATCCGTCCATGCGCACCCTTTCCACCTTCCTGCTCGGCGGAGCGGCAGCCCTGGTCGCCCATGCCGGCGTCGCGGGCGCCGGCGAGACGCTGAACGCGATCAAGCAGAACGGCATGATCAAGTGCGGCGTGAGCACGGGCGTCCCCGGCTTCTCCAATCCGGACGACGCGGGCAACTGGTCCGGCATCGACGTCGACACCTGCAAGGCGATCGCGGCCGCGCTGTTCGGCGATCCCTCGAAAGTCGAGTACGTGCCGCTGACGGCCAAGGAGAGGTTCACCGCGCTGCAGTCCGGCGAGGTCGACGTCCTCTCCCGCAACACCACCTGGACCCTGACCCGCGACAGCGCGCTCGGCCTCGACTTCACGGGCGTCAACTACTACGACGGCCAGGGCTTCATGGTGCCGAAGGATCTCGGCGTCAAAAGCGCCCTCGAGCTCGATGGCGCCAGCGTGTGCGTGCAGCCGGGAACCACCACCGAGCTGAACCTCGCGGACTATTTCCGCTCCAACGGCATGAACTACGATCCGGTCGTCCTCGAGCGGCCGGACGAGATCCGCGCCGCCTACGAGCAGGGCCGGTGCGACGTCTACACCACCGACCAGTCCGGCCTGTACGCCCAGCGGACGGTGATGAGCGACCCCAGCGCCCACATCATCCTGCCCGAGGTGATCTCCAAGGAGCCGCTCGGCCCGGTGGTCCGGCACGGCGATCACGAGTGGCAGGACGTGGTCCGCTGGGCCTTGTACGCCATGATCGAGGCCGAGGAGCTGGGCGTCAACTCGGAGAACGTCGACCAGATGAAGGCCGAGACCACCAACCCCAACATCCGCCGGCTGCTCGGGGTCGAGGGCGAGATGGGTCAGGCGCTCGGCCTGCCGCCGGAGTGGGGCTACAACATCATCAGCCAGGTCGGCAACTACGGCGAGATCTTCGAGGCCAACCTCGGCGAGGGAACGCCGCTCGACATCGAGCGCGGTCTGAACGCGCTCTGGAAGGACGGCGGGCTGCAGTACGCCATGCCGGTGCGCTGAGCCGGCGCTGAAGACGAGGGCCGGGGCCGCGGGCGCCGGCCCTCTCTTCCGGATGCTTCGGCCGTGGCCGCGTCCGGCGCTCGCCGGGCCACCCGGCCGACAGCCTGGAGGGCGTGATGGCGGTCGAGATCCGGACCGAGCGGGTTCAGGACGAGCCGAGCCGGGGCGCGATGTGGCGGGACCCGCGGGTCCGCTCGATCGCGTACCAGATCCTCACCGTCGTCCTGTTCCTGCTGTTCGTCGGCTTCATCGTCCGCAACGTCGTGGTCAACCTCGAGCGCCAGGGAATCGCGTCCGGGTTCGGCTTCCTCGGCACCACCGCCGGCTTCGACATCGGCTTCACCCTGATCGACTACAGCGCCGTCTCGACCTACGGCCGGGCGTTCTGGGTCGGCCTCATGAACACGATCCTGGTCGCGGCACTCGGCTGCCTGCTCGCGACGCTGGTCGGCTTCATCCTCGGCATCGCCCGGCTGTCGACCAACTGGCTGCTGGCGCGTCTCGCCACGGTCTACGTCGAGACGGTCCGCAACATCCCGTTGCTTCTCCAGCTGTTCTTCTGGTACTTCGCGGTCCTCGCGGCGCTGCCCCATCCGCGGGACAGCCTGGCGGTGGGGGAGGCGGTCTTTCTCAACAACCGCGGCCTGATCATCCCCCGGACGATCTTCGAATCCGGCAGCCTCGCGGTCCTGATCGCCTTCCTCATCGGCGTGACCGGCGCGATCGTGGTCGCACGCTGGGCCCGGAGACGGCGGGAAGAGACCGGCCAGAGCTTTCCGACCGCGCTCACCGTCCTCGGCCTCGTCCTCGGGCTGCCGCTCGTCGTGCTCCTGGTCACGGGGGTGCCGCTCGCCTTCGAGTTCGCCGAGATGGGCCGGTTCCGGCTGGAGGGCGGTCTGACGCTCGTGCCCGAGTTCGTCGCCCTGCTGGCGGGGCTGACGATCTACACGGCCGCGTTCATCGGCGAGATCGTGCGCGCCGGGATCCTCGCGATCAGCCACGGCCAGGTCGAGGCGGCGCACGCGCTCGGGCTCAAGCAGAGCCACACGCTCCGTCTCGTCATCATCCCGCAGGCGATGCGGGTGATCATCCCGCCGCTCACCAGCCAGTACCTGAACCTGACCAAGAACTCGTCGCTCGCGGTCGCGATCGGCTACCCCGACGTCGTCGCGATCGTCGCCGGGACGATCCTTAACCAGACCGGCCAGGCGGTCGAGGCGATCGCCATGACCATGGCGGTCTACCTGACCCTCAGCCTCCTGATCTCCCTGTTCATGAACTGGTACAACCGGCGCGCCGCGCTGGTGGAGCGCTAGGCCATGAGCGACACCCATGCCGAGACCACCGCGCCCCACACCAGGGGAGGGCAGGATCTCGCGCCCCCGGGCGAGCGGATCGGGGCCCTGAAGTGGCTCAGGGACAACCTCTTCAACTCGCCCTTCAACACCGTCCTCACCCTGTTCTGCCTCTGGCTGCTCTGGAAGACGGTGCCGCCGATCGTCTCCTGGGCATTCCTGGACGCGACCTTCGCCGGCGATTCGCGCGAGGCCTGCGCCGCGGCCGAGGGCGCGTGCTGGACCTTCGTCAAGGCCCGCTTCGGCCAGTTCATGTACGGCTTCTATCCGAGCCCGGAGCGCTGGCGGGTCAACCTCGCGTTCATCATCCTGATCCTGGCCGCGATCCCGCTGTTCCTGCCCGGCTTCCGCCACAAGGCGGCGCTCGGCATCGGCCTGGTCTTCGTCTATCCGTTCATCGCCTACATCCTGTTCCACGGCGGCGCGCTGGGGCTCCGGGTGGTCCAGACCCAGCTCTGGGGCGGCCTGTTCCTGACCCTCGTGATCGGCGGCACCGGGATCATCGCGTCCTTGCCGATCGGGATCCTGCTCGCCCTCGGACGGCGTTCCGACATGCCGGTGATCCGGATGCTCTCGATCGGCTTCATCGAGCTGATCCGGGCGGTGCCCCTGATCACGGTCCTGTTCATGGCCTCGGTGATGCTGCCGCTGTTCCTCCCCGAGGGGGTCAACTTCGACAAGCTGCTGCGCGCGCTGGTCGGCGTCGTCATGTTCTCCTCCGCCTACATGGCCGAGGTGGTGCGCGGCGGCCTCCAGGCGATCCCGAAGGGCCAGTACGAGGCGGCGCACGCGGTCGGACTCAGCTACTGGAAGACCATGGGGCTGATCGTCCTGCCACAGGCGCTCCGGATCTCGATCCCGGGCATCGTCAACACCTTCATCGGCCTGTTCAAGGACACCACGCTCGTCCTGATCATCGGCCTGTTCGACCTGCTCGGCATCGTCCAGGCGGCGCTGACCGACGCGAGCTGGCTCGGCTTCGCCCTCGAGGGCTATGTCTTCGCCGGCTTCGTCTTCTGGATCTTCTGTTTCGCCATGTCGCGCTACAGCATGCACATCGAGCGCAAGCTGAGCGTCGGGCACGGGCGCTAGGGATCAGCCATGGCCGAGAACGCCAGTCAGCCGCCGATGATCGTGCTCCGCGGCGTGCACAAGTGGTTCGGCAGCTTCCACGTCCTGCGCGACATCAACCTCGACGTCTGGAAGCGCCAGCGGATCGTGATCTGCGGGCCGTCCGGCTCCGGCAAGTCGACCATGATCCGCTGCATCAACCGGCTGGAGGAGCACCAGAAGGGCCACATCATCGTCGACGAGATCGAGCTCACCCACGACGTCAAGAACATCGACGCCATCCGGCGCGAAGTCGGCATGGTCTTCCAGCACTTCAACCTGTTTCCTCATCTGACGGTGAAGGAGAACCTGACGCTCGCGCCGATCTGGGTGCGGCGGCTGCCCAAGCGCGAGGCCGAGGAGATCGCGATGCTCTACCTCGAGCGGGTCGGCATCCCCGAGCAGGCGGACAAGTACCCGGGCCAGCTGTCCGGGGGCCAGCAGCAGCGCGTCGCGATCGCGCGCGCGCTGTGCATGAAGCCGGAGATCATGCTGTTCGACGAGCCCACCTCGGCGCTCGACCCGGAGATGATCAAGGAGGTGCTCGACGTCATGATCGAGCTCGCCGAGGGCGGCATGACCATGCTGGTCGTGACCCACGAGATGGGCTTCGCGAAGTCGGTCGCCGACCTGATGGTGTTCATGGACAACGGCGAGATCGTCGAGGCGGCGCCGCCGTCCGAATTCTTCACCAACCCGCAGTCCGACCGGACCAAGCTGTTCCTGAGCCAGATCCTCTCGCACTGATCGCCGGCGGCTCGGACTGGCGGCGCTTCGTCCTACATCTGCTCCTTGGTGTCTTCCGCGGTGTCGGTGATCGCGTCGCCGGCGGCTTCGACGTCCTGGCCGATCCCGGACATGGTGTTGCACCCGCCAAGGGCGGGGCCGAGCACGGCCAGAAGAGCGAACAGGGCTGCAGGCAACCGGGGTGGGTGTGACACGGGGGCTTCTCCGGGCTGGATGGGTTCGGGAGGAAGATGAAGGCTGGCGGTGGCGTGTCAAGCGGCCATTACTAGACATAATATATCTTACCGGACTATCGGGCCAGGACGTGGCAAGGAAAAAATTCCTTTACCGCTCCACGCCCAGGCGCTATATCGGATAGCGCTTCTTCGCCGTCCCCAGAGGAGTTCAAGGCATGCGCCTCGCGCCGGCCTCGGCCGCCCGTGTCGACCGCGAGCACGTGTTGCTGCTCAAGGGTCTTCTCCTGCTCGTCGTCGTCGGCTTCGCCTTCCTCGGCGCCTGGCACTACGGCCTGCTGCAGCGGGTCTGGCGCGAGGATCCGACCGGGATGTCCGCAGCGATCACCCTCGTCTTTCTGGTCGCCACCGGCCACGGCGCGCGGCAGTTCGTGCATCTGTCGCGCGCGCTCAACCACGTCCGGACGGTCGAGCGGCGGGTTCGCGAGGAGGCCCCGAGCGGCGCCTGGGGCATGACCGGCTGCCTCCCCGAGGGCTGCGTCGCGCTCTACCTCGAGAAGCTCATGCGCAAGGCCAAGTTCGCCGGGTCGCGCCCCATCGACCAGTCGCTCCTGCTCGACAGCTTCGAGAGCGAGCTCCGCCACGGCCACGTGTTCGGCTGGTTCGTCGCCGACCTGCTGCTCTCGCTCGGCCTGGTGGGCACCGTGGTCGGCTTCATCCTGATGCTCTCGCCCATCAGCGGTCTCGAGGGCAGCGACCACGCCGCGGTCCGCGACGCCCTGGCCGCGATGAGCAGCGGCATGGCGGTCGCCCTCTACACGACGCTCACCGGCCTGATCGGCGGCCTGATCCTGAAGATCCAGGGCATGTTCCTGGACGGTGCCGTGGACGTCCTGGTCCGCCGGATCACCGAGATCACCGAGGTCTACGTCCTGCCGACGATCGAGCAGACCCGCCATGCGCCGGCGTGACCCGAGCAACGTCGCCTTCAGCGACCTCCTGTTCAACGCGCTGCTCGGCTTCATCGTGATGTTCGTGCTCGCGTTTCTGCTGATCAATCCGGTCGCCCGGAGCGGCGCGGTCGATCCCAAGGCCGAGATCCTGATCACCCTCTCCTGGCCCGACGGCCGGACCGACGACGTCGACCTCTACGTCGAGGATCCGGGCGGCGATCTGGTATGGTTCCGCCGACGGGAAGCGGGGCTGATGCACCTCGACCGGGACGACCTCGGCGACCTCAACGACACGATCGAGGTCGGCGGCGAGCGGATCAGGAACCCCCTGAACCAGGAGATCGTGAGCCTGCGCGGGACCCGCCCGGGCGAGTACGTGGTCAACGCCCACCTCTACCGGTCCGCCGGGGCCGGTCCGGTGGCGGTGACCGCGAAGGTCGAGAAGCTGAACCCGGCGGTCCGGGTGGTCTTCTACGGCACGGTCGAGCTGCACGAGCAGGGCGACGAGCGGACCCTGGTCCGCTTCGTGGTCCGGGCCGACGAGAGCGTCGGCGCGGTGACCCGGCTCGCCAAGAACCTGGTTCCGCTCCGCCGTGGACCCAGAGCAGCGGAGCCGTCGTCATGACGGCGCCCGTGCTCCTGCTCACCCTGGCGTTCGTCGTGCTCGCGCTGCTGCTGCTCAGCCTCAACCTGCGCAGCAGCTGGCCCTGGCAGGTGAAGGCGATCGCGATCGTGACCACCGGCGCCTTCTTCGCCGCCTTCTTCATCGCTCTCGGCGGCCTGCTCGGCTGGCCGACCGAAGCCGCGCCGCCGCAGCACTTCACGCTGCACGCCTCCCTCGTGGAGGAGCCGAGACGTGGCGGGGCCGCCGGCGGGGCGATCTATCTCTGGCTGTCGCCGCTCGACGCCGAGGGGTCCCTCGCCGGTCCACCCCGGGCGCACGCCCTGCCCTACAGCCGGGAACTTCACGAACGGCTCGCCCGGGCGGAAGCGCAGCGCGTCGCGGGCCGGCCGGTCGAAGGCCGCCTCCGCGCCGCGGCCAGGGCATTCGCCCAGGACAGCCCGCAGATCGAGCTGTTCGAGGCGCCCCGGACGATGCCGCCGCCGAAGACCGCGGGATAGACCCGCGATCGCGCAGCCGGGGGAACCACCTGGGGTCCCGCGGGCGGGCGGCTCAGGTGGCGGGCTCGCTCGGGATGTCCTGCTTCAGCGCGTCCACGAAGATCCGGCGCCAGTTGGTGATGTCGTGCTCGCGCACCTGCCTGAGCAGCCGCCGCCAGCGGTCCTGGCGTTCGTCGAGCGGCATGGTCAGCCCGAGGTTGAGCGCTTCCGCGGAGCCCTCGACGTCGAACGGGTTGACGATCACGGCGCCGTCCATGTCGTCGGCGGCGCCGGCGAAGCGCGAGAGGACCAGGACGCCGGGGTCGGTCTCGCTCTGCGCCGCCACGTACTCCTTGGCGACCAGGTTCATCCCGTCCCGGAGCGGGGTCACCATGCCGATCCGCGACAGGCGGAAGAAGCCCGCGAGCGTCCGTCGCGTGAAGCTCCGGTTGATGTAGCGGATCGGCATCCAGTCGAACTCGCTGAACTGGCCATTGACCCGCCCGGAGGTCGCCTCGACCTGCCGGCGCATCTCGAGATACTCCGGCACGTCCTCGCGCGAGGGCGCCGAGATCTGGACGAAGGTGACCTGGCCGCGATGCTCGGGGTGGCTCTGGAGAAGCGCCTCGTAGGCGCGCAGCCGCTCGGTGATCCCCTTGGTGTAGTCGAGCCGGTCGACGCCGATGATCAGGGAGCGGCCGAGCAGGCTGCGCGACAGGCGCTGGCTGGAGCGGACCGCTTCCGCCGAGTCCGCCATCTGGGCGAAGCCGTCGGTGTCGATGCCGATCGGGATGTCCATCGCGCGGAGAGTCCGGCCGAAGGCGTTGACCAGCCCGTCGGCGAGCGCGTAGCCGACCCCCTCGCGGTAGAGATAGTCGTGGAAGTTCCGCAGATCGTTGCTGGTCTGGAAGCCGATCAGGTCGTAGGCGGAGAGCGCCCGCGCCACCGCCTCGTGCCAGGGCAGTGCCACGTAGAACTCGGCCGAGGGAAACGGGATGTGCAGGAAGAAGCCGATCTTGGCCTTCACCCCGAGCCGGCGCAGCTCCTCGCCGAGCGGGATGAGGTGGTAGTCGTGGACCCAGATCAGGTCGTCGTCCCTGAGGTACGGGTACAGCTGCTCCGCGAACAGCTGGTTGACCCGGCGGTAGGTCATGTACCAGTCGCGCTCGAAGCTCGAGAGATCGAGCCGGTAGTGGAACAGCGGCCAGAGCGTCCGGTTGGCGAAGCCGCCGTAGTAGCGGTCGAACTCGCCCTGCTCGAGGTCGATCTGGACGTAGGTGATGTTGCCGCTCTTGAAGACCTTGGGGAGCGGCGTCGACGCCTCGGTGGTCTCGCCGCTCCAGCCGAACCAGATGCCGCCGGTCTCGCGCAGGGCCGACAGCACGCCGACCGCCAGCCCGCCGGCGGTGGCCGCCTTCGACCCGGTGATCGGGGTGACCCGGTTCGATACGACGACGAGGCGACTCAAGGCTCTGCGCGCCAGCTCAAACGACGTCCTCCCAGGTCTTGCTCAGTTTCATCGCGCAGTTGAGCAATCCGACCAACGAATAGGTCTGCGGAAAGTTGCCCCAGAGCTCGTTGGAGTCCGGATCGATGTCTTCGGACAGCAGACCCAGATGGTTGCGGCAGCCGAGCATGTGCTCGAACAGCTCGCGCGCCTCCGCGGTCCGGCCCTGAGCTATCAGGGCATCTATATACCAGAACGTGCAGACGATAAAGGCGTTCTCCGGCCGGCCGAAGTCGTCGGCGCGGACGTAGCGGAAGAGGTGCGGGCCGCGTCGGAGCTCGCGCTCGACCGCGGCGACCGTGCCGGCGAAGCGCTCGTCGCGCGGGTCGATGAAGCCGACCTCGTGCATCAGGAGGACGCTGGCGTCGATCTCGTCGCCGCCGAAGCTGGCTACGAAGCTCTTCTGGCGCGCGCTCCAGGCCTGCTCGGTGATGGTCGCATGGATGTGGTCGGCCCGGTGCCGCCAGTGGCTCGCCCGGTCGCCGAGGTCGAGGTGGTGGGCGATCCGGGCCAGCCGGTCGCACGCCGCCCAGCACATCACGCTGGAATGGGTGTGCACCCGCGCCCGGGTCCGGAACTCCCAGAGCCCCGCGTCCGGCACGTCGTGCACCGCGTAGGCCTGGTTGCCGATCGTCTCCAGCCGGTGGAACGTGTGCCGGCCGGCCGGCTGGCGCAGCCGCTGGTCGAAGAACGCCTGGGTCGCCGCCAGCAGCACCGAGCCGTAGCCGTCGTGCTGGTCGTGCTCGTAGGCCTGGTTCCCGACCCGGACCGGCCGGTTGCCGCGGTAGCCGGCGAGCGTCCCGACCTCGCGCTCGCTCAGCTTCCGCTCCAGCCCGATGCCGTAGACCGGCTGCAGATAGCCGTCCTCGGCCGAGCCGACGATGTTGCTGATGTAGGCGAGGAAGTCCTCCATGGTCTCGATGTAGCCGAGCCGGTTCAGGGTCCGGACCACGAAGTAGGCGTCGCGCAGCCAGCAGAAGCGGTAGTCCCAGTTGCGCCCGTTGCCGCCGATCTCGGGGATCGAGGTGGTCATCGCCGCGACGATCGCGCCGGTCTCCTCGAAGCTGCAGAGCTTGAGGGTGATCGCGGCGCGGATCACCGCGTCCTGCCACTCGAACGGCACCGAGAGCCGCATGCACAGCGTCCGCCAGTAGGCGATCGTCTGCTCGAGGAACTCGCGCCCGATCTCGACCACCGGGCCACGTAGCGATTCGTCCGGGCCGAGGAGGAGGGTGAGCGGTTGCTCGAGGATGAACGGCGTCTCGTCGAGGATGTAGGTGAGCGGCGCGTTGGTGGTCAGCCGCAGGCTGGTGTCGGAGGCGACATAGCGGATGTGGTTGCTGCCGCGGGTGATGGTCGGCGGCTGCGCGTTGTAGTGGAAGGTCGGCCGGACCCGGATCCGGATCCTCGGCGTCTCCCCGAACGGCTGCACGAGGCGCATGATCGTGGTCGGGCGGAAGACCCGCCCGAACTGGAGAAAGCGGGGGCAGAAGTCCGAGATCTCGATGCCGTCGCCCGCGACGTCGGTCATCCGGGTGACCAGGACGGCGGTGTTGCGGAGGTACGCCTGCTCGCAGCGCACCATCCCGTCGAGCTCGATGGTGTAGCAGCCGCGCTCGGGGTTCACGTCGAGCAGCGAGCAGAACACGGGGTCGCCGTCGAACCGCGGCACGCAGCTCCAGACGATCCGGGCCTCGCGGTCGATCAGGGCGCTGATGGTGCAGTTGCCGATGATGCCGAGATCGAGCGAGCTCATGCGCCGGCGCACCCGCCGCCGTCGCGCCGGTCGGCGAGCCCGACGGCGGCCGCCCTCGGCGTGCCCTCGACGTCGAGGAAGGGCGCCACGCGCGCGAGATCCAGAGGGGGCGGTGAGTCCATGGTGGGTTCCCTTCGGGCGGCGGCGGGCGGCCCGGCGATTTGCGCTCATAGGTTGGGAAGATAATCGCGAGACGCGAAGGCGCAAGCTCACCGTACACGCGAAACTTGCACGTCGAATGAACGCATCCG
>DASUSF010000007.1:0-4321 GCA_036375275.1 Geminicoccaceae bacterium
TTCAGCGAGCAGCCGATCCGCTCGGTCGAGGACGTCCAGGGCAAGAAGATCCGGGTCATGGCCTCGCCGGTCCAGGTCAAGACCATCGAGGCGATGGGCGGCACCGGCGTGCCGGTCGCCTGGGGCGAGCTCTACAACGCGCTGCAGACCGGGGTGGTCGACGGCGCGGAGAACAACCACCCCTCGGTCGTGACGATGAAGTTCTACGAGGTCAGCGACTACTACACCCTCGACGAGCACGCCCGCATCCCGGACGCGCTTCTGATGTCGAAGGCGGTCTACGACAAGCTCGAGCCCGAGCAGCAGGACGCGATCCGCCAGGCCGGCAAGGAGGCCGAGGCCTACATGCGCGGCGCCTGGACGATGGCCGAGCAGTCGGCGATGAATGAGCTCCAGGGCCGCTTCTCCGAGATCATCGAGCCCGACAAGCAGCCCTTCATCGAGGCGGTGGCCCCCCTGGTGCAGGAGGAGGCCGAGCGCCTCGGGGTCGCCGACGAGGTCAACCACATCCTGGAGATGGGCCAGAGCTACTGATCGGCGCAGCCGTAGCGCAAGGGGTCGGCTCCGCCCGGGGCCGGCCCCTTTCTTCGGCCCGCGGCCGCGTCCTGCCGAGAGAGCCCGTTCCGTGCGCGCCTTCAACCGTGCCGTCGACCTCCTGAGCGCCGCGGTGCGCATCATGATCCTGCTGCAGGCGGCCGCGATCTTCGCGATCGTGATCGTCACCGTGGTCACCCGCTATGGCTTCAACTACGTGCTCTCCTGGTCGGAGGAGGTGCCGCGCTATCTCCTGATCTGGGTCTCGTTCTTGGGTGCGGCGGCCTGTGTCGACCTGCGCGACCACATCGCCTTCGACTACCTCTTCAAGCGCTTTCCCGCCCGCGTCCGGCGCGCGGTCCAGTTCCTGATCAACGCAGCGATCTTCGGCTTCGGCTGGATCATGCTGGTATACGGCATCCGCTTCGTGCGCGACTTCGGCGGCGACTTCATGGAATCGATCCCGTTCACCAATGTCTGGTACTACACGGCGCTGCCGGTCTCGGGCGCGCTCATGGTGCTCTACAGCGTGCGCGACCAGCTGAACGTCTGGATCGGGGCCGAGCGCCGGCTCGAGCACGACCCCGGCCATTCGGCCGCCTGACGCCGCCCGGGATCGGCGCCGTGACGATCGTCATCCTGTTCGGGGTGTTCGCGGGGCTGCTGCTGATCGGCATGCCGATCGCGTTCGCCATCGGCATCGCCTCGGCGGTCGCCGCGATCAACATCTTCGTCATCGATAACGGGACGATCGTCCAGCGGATGCTGTTCGGCATCAACTCGTTCCCGCTGCTCGCAGTGATCTTCTTCGTCTTCACCGGCGTGCTGATGGCGCGAGGCGGGGTCGCGATGCGCCTGGTGCGTCTGTCGGAGGTCGTGGTCGGCCGCCTGCCGGGCGGGCTCGCCCAGATCAACGTCCTCTCGTCGATGCTGTTCGGCGGCGTCTCGGGCTCGGCGGTGGCCGACGTTTCCTCGATCGGCGCGACCCTGATCCCGGCGATGGAGAAGGCCGGCTACACCAAGCGCTACGCGACCGCGGTGACGCTCACCTCGGCGACCATGGGGCCGATCATCCCGCCCTCGATCCCGATGATCCTCTACGCCTATGTGGTCGGTTCGGTCTCGGTCGCCGGCCTGTTCCTCGCCGGGCTGATTCCCGGCATCCTGATCGGCGTTGGCCTCCTGATCGCCTGCTACGTCCACGGCCGCCTCTACCACGACCAGCCGGTGCCCCCGATGTCGGGCCGGGAGAAGATCGTCCGCGTGGCCGACGGCCTCGCCGGCATGTTGACGCTCGTGATCATCCTGGGCGGCATCACCTCGGGGGTCTTCACCGCGACCGAGGCCGGTGCTATCGGCGCGGTCTACGCGCTGTTCCTCACCGTCGTGGTCTACCGCGAGATCCGCATCACCGAGCTGCCGGGGATCCTCTGGGAGTGCTGCCTGACCAACGCCGTGGTCCTGTTCCTGATCGCCACGACCTCGGTCTTCACCTTCATCATGACCTACGAGAACGTGCCGCAGTGGCTCGCCGACCACCTCTTCGCGGTGATCGACAACCGCTACCTGCTGCTGCTCGTGATCAATCTTTTGCTGCTGTTCATCGGCCTGTTCATCGACCTCACGCCGGCGGTGATCATGATGGTGCCGATCCTTTTGCCGATCGCCGACCGCCTGAACCTCGACCCGATCCACCTCGGCATCATCGTCGTAGTCAACCTGACCTTCGGCCTGATCACCCCGCCGGTCGGCACGTCATTGTTCGTCGGCTGCCGGATCGCCAACATCTCGATGACCGAGCTGCTCCCGCCGATGCTGCCGCTCCTCGCGATCATGTTCGGCGTGCTCCTGTTCGTGACCTACGTGCCCGAGAGCTTCATGTGGCTGCCCCGCTACTTCGGCTTCGCGCGCTGAGGATCAGCCGAGCCCTGACCGGGCGCCATTCCAAGAGGCTGCTTCCGATGCCGACGGCCAGGAGGTTCACCATCGACATCGAACTCGGGCCGCATGCTGGCCCAGATCGCCAGGCATACCGGCCTCGAGCCCGGCGATCTGTGACGTCGGCCGGCAAGCCGGCCGCCTGGAGGCGGGCGGGCGCGGTCTTCCTTGCGCCCGGCGGAGCTGCTAAGCAGGGCCCTGGCCGGCGGAGGGGCGGATGGCCGCGGCGATCTTCTGGCACGACGGCAGGTGGTACGAGGACCAGCAGCCGAAGCTGCTCGGGCCGATGGACCACGCGATGTGGATGGCGTCGCTCGCCTTCGACGGCGCCCGCGCCTTCGACGGGCTGGCGCCGGACCTCGACCGGCACTGCGCGCGGCTGGTCGATTCGACCCGCAAGATGCTGCTCGAGCCGACGCTCGCGGCCGCGGAGGTCGACGACCTGTGCCGCCAGGCGGTGCGCCGCCTGCCCCGCGACGTCGCGCTCTACGTCCGGCCGATGTTCTTCGCCCGGCGCGGCTTCGTCGTGCCGGAGCCGGACTCGACCGACTTCGCGCTCGCGGTCTACGCCTCGCCGATGCCCGAGCCCAAGGGCCTGAGCTGCTGCTTTTCGAGCTATCGACGGCCGGCGCGCGACGCGGCGCCGACCGACGCCAAGGCGGGCTGCCTCTACCCCAACATGCAGCGCGCTTTGGTCGAGGCGGCCAGGCGCGGCTTCGACAACGCGATCACGCTCGACGCCTCGGCCAACGTCGCCGAGCTCGCGACCGCCAACCTGTGGATCGCCAAGGACGGCGTCGCCATGACCCCTTTGTGCAACGGCACCTTCCTCAACGGCATCACCCGCCAGCGGGTGATCCGGCTGTTGCGCGACGCCGGCACCGAGGTCCAGGAGACCACGCTCACCAAGGCGGACATCCTGGATGCCGACGAGGTGTTCTCGACCGGCAACTACGGCAAGGTGCTGCCGATCACCCGAGTCGAGGAGCGCCACTACCAGACCGGGCACGTCTATCAGCAGGCGCGCAGCCTCTACTTCGAGTTCGCCCGCAACCAGCCAATCGGCTGAGCGGGAAGATCTGTCGAGAGATCGTCTCCTGCAGTCCCTAAGGGCAATCCACTCAAGCGCTCCGTCGACCAGCTCGTGCCGGACCGGCCCGTGAGCTGAGCTGTCGCAGAGGCCGGGCGAGCGCGTCCGGTCAGCTCGCGTCCGTCGCCGGCGCGGCGGTGCGGGCGGTCAGCTCGTGCACGCCGCCGATCAGCGTCGCGGGGTCGATCGGCTTCTGCAGCACGGGCAGGTGCCGCAGGCGCTCCGGCAAGGCCTTGCGGGCGTCGTAGCCGGTGACCACCAGCATCGGCACGCCTTCCGCCATGAGCAGATCGGCGAGCGGATCGATGCTCTCGCCGCCGAGATTGACGTCGAGAATCGCGGCCGTGGGACGGCTCGCCGCGATCAGCCGCTTGGCCTCGGCGATCGAGGCCGCGGGTCCGAGCACCTCGGCGCCGGCGTCGGCGAGCGCAAGGCGCAGCTCGACCGCGACCAGCGTCTCGTCCTCGACCACCAGCACCCGCTCGCCCCTTAAGGCCTTGAGCGGCGCCGGCGGGAGCACTTGATCGAGCAGGGCGGCCGCTGCGGGCGCGATCCTCCGGCCCGGCAGCACGTCGTCCATGCGCAGGATGATCACGCAGCGCACGCCGGTCGGCGCGAACTCGAGCCGCGCCTCGGACCCCGGGTCGGCGCGCAGCGCGTTCTCGATCATGGTCGAGCCGAACCCGCGGCGCCGGGGCTGGTTCACATGCGGCCCGCCAGCCTCCTGCCAGACGATCCGGAGGCGAGCCTCGTCGCCCA
>DASUSF010000008.1:0-8318 GCA_036375275.1 Geminicoccaceae bacterium
CGGCTCGAGATCGACGGGCGCGGGGAGCGGAATCTCGCCTGGCCGACCGACGACGAGGTCCCGCAGTGGCGGAACCGCCGGGTGGAGGTGATCAACCTCGGCCTCGCCGGCTGAGCACCCGCGGTCCGGCACGGGATGCAGGCGGCCCTGGAGCCGCCTGCCCTACGCCCCTTTCGGGCGAGCGGTAGATCCTCGGGGAACGGTCAGAACGGCAGACCGGTCCCGCTCTCGGGACGCTGCGCGCCGGGCGCGGAAAGGTTGCCGATCCTGGCCGCGAGCTCCCGGATCGCCTCGATGCCCGGACCGTCCGGGGCGTGGTCGATCGGCGCCTTGCCCGCCCGTTCGGCGTCGACGAAGGCCGGGTCCAGGGGCACGCGGCCCAGAAGCTCCATCTCGTGCTTGGTGCAGAACGTCTCGATCGCCGCCTGGTCGTCGGCGTCACGGACCTTGTTGGCCACCGCGTACACGTGCGGGATGGCGAGTTCGCGCGCCAGCTCCGCGGTGCGCGCCCCGGCCTCGAGCGAGCGGTAGTAGGGCTCGACCACGATCAGCATCAGATCGACGTGCCTGGCGGTGCCGCGTCGGAGATGCTCGAGCCCCGCCTCCATGTCGGTCACGGTGTGCTCGCCGAAGCCGGACAGCTCGGCGATCATGCCGCGCACCGCGCGGTGCGACGCGCACATGCAGCCCTGGCCGGCGGAGCCGTGCTCCGGCTGGCCCATGACGATCAGGTCGACCCCGTCCGCCGCGCGGGTGACGTAGCGCTCTCGGAGCTCGGCCTCGGGCACGGCGAGCTCCAGCCTGCGCCCGCCGTCGCCGGTCTCGACGCTCCGCATCACGGACGAGCGGGTGTAGGTGATGGCCTCGGCCTGGCTCGGGCTCAGCCCGAGAACCAGCGCGAGGTTGGGGTTGGTGTCGCCGTCGATCGCGAGGACCTGGCCGGTCTCCCGGCCGAGGAGCCGGGCGAGCGTGCCAGCGATCGTGGTCTTGCCCGACCCACCCTTGCCGACGGTCGCGATCTTCATCTCATCCTCCTGCGTCTCGAGGCTCGAAGTGGCGCATGGCGCTGCCCGAATCAAGCGATCTCACTCGCGCCGCAGCCCATCGATCACCTGCGTCACGGCGACGATGGCGAGCACGATCGCGAGGCCGGGAAACACCGAAAGCCACCAGGCGCGGTAGAGGAAGGCCTGCGCGTTCTCGATCAGGCGGCCCCAGCTCACGACGTTCGGGTCGGACAGGCCGAGATAGCTGAGGCCGGCCTCGGTCAGGATCGCGCCGGCGACGATCAGCGAGAGCGTGGCCAGGATCGGCCGGACCGCGTTCGGCAGCACGTGCCGGCGGATCACCCAGAGCGGACCGCCGCCGAGCGCCACCGCGGCCTGGACGAACTCCCGCGCGCGCAGCGAAAGCGCCTCGGCGCGCACGATCCGGGCGAGCCCGGGCCACGACATCAGCCCGAGCACCAGGATCAGATTGGTGAGCGACCCGCCGAACAGGCCGGCGACCAGGATCGCGACGAAGAAGCGTGGCACCACCTGCACGACCTCGGTCAGCCGCATCAGCAGATCGTCGGTCCAGCCGCCGACGAAGCCGGCGGTGACGCCGACCGCCGTCCCGATCAGGGCGCTGAGGGCGGCGACCGCGAGCCCGGCGGTGAGCGAGGTGCGCGCGCCCGCGATGATCGCGGAGAGCAGGTCGCGCCCGAGGTCGTCGGTGCCGAACGGGTGGGAAAGGCTCGGCGGTTGGAACGGGGCCGCGACGCTCGCCATGGGATCGTAGGGCGCCAGGAGACCCGTGAGCAGCGCGGCGGCGGCGAACGGCATCAGCAGGACGAGGCCGATCACGAGCGGGAGCTTGCGCGGAGCGGGCCGGGCGGCGCCCGGCAGCGGCGTCGCCGGCGCGCGACCCCGCCACATCCGGACCGGCTCAGCGCGCATCGAGCGCCTCGCCCTGGCGGATGCGCGGGTCGATCAGGCCGTAGACGAGGTCGGTGATCAGGTTGGCGACGAGCGTGATCGCGGCGACGAACAGGAGGACCCCGATGATCAGCGGGTAGTCCCGGTCGAGCGAGGCGTTCACGATCAGCCGGCCGAGCCCCGGCCACGCGAACACGTTCTCGACGAGGACCGCGCCGGCGATCAGCCAGCCGACCCGGTTCCCGATCAGGGTGACGACCGGGAGGATGCCGTTCGGCAGGGCGTGCGCGTACTGCGCCCGGCGGATGCTCAGTCCCTTGGCGAGGGCGGTCGTGAAGTACGGGCGCTGCATCTCGGCGGTGAGCGAGGCGCGCGAGATCAGCACCGTGAAGGCGAGCTGATGGAGGGTGAGGGTGAGGCAGGGCAGGACCGCATGGTGGGCGACGTCGAGCCAGTGGGCGAGGCCGGCATGGTCCGCGCGCGGGTCGACCATGCCGTGGGTCGGGAACCAGCCCGCCTGGATCGAGAGCGCGAACAGGAGCAGCTGGCCGAGCCAGAAGATCGGGACGGCGTAGCAGACCAGGGTGCAGGTGACGACGATGGCCTCGCCGGCGGTGCCGCGCCGGCGCGCCGCCAGGGCACCGCATCCGACGCCGAGCAGCGCCGAGACGACGATCGCCGGCACCATCAGGATGAGGGTTGCGGGCACGCGCTCGAGGACCACCTGGAGCACCGGCGCCTTGAAGCCGTAGGACTGGCCGAGCTCGCCCTGGAGCAGCAGCCCGAGGAAGCGGAGGTAACGCTCGAACAGCGGCCGGTCGAGCCCGTACAGGCGCTCGATCGCCGCCTGGGTCTCGGCGGTCACGAACTCGCCCCCAAGCGCGACCACCGGCCCGCCGGGCGCGAGGTGGACCAGGAAGAAGACCAGGGTCCCGATGCCGAGCAGCATCGGCACGAGCTGGAGCAGCCGGCGGACGAGGTAGCGGCCCATCCGTGACCGCCGGGCAGGCTACTTGTAGCGGGCGCGCTCGGCGAACTGCCCGGTCCAGGGGCTGAAGCCCTCGAGCGTGTCGCGGTGGCCGGTGACGAAGGTCGTCTCGACCAGCCACCAGTAGGGGAGCTCGCGCCCGAGGATCTCCTGGACCTCGTGGTAGGCCTGGCTCCGCGCCTCGCGTTCCGAGGTCCGCCCCGCGGCGTCGAACAGCTCGTCCACCTTCTCGTTCCGGTAGGCCGCGGCATTGGAGAACGGAACCGGCCCGATGTTGCTCGAGACGTACATCCGCTTGACCCCGATGTCCGGGTCGGTGCCGTTGCAGTACGAGATCAGGTTGGTGTCGAAGTCGCGCTGAGCGAAGATCGCCTCGACCGTGGCGGCGCGGTCCAGCGGGCGCGAGACCAGGTCGATCCCGACCCCGGCCAGATCCTGCTTCATGACCTCGGCGTATTTGTTGAAGGTCGGGAAGTGGACCATGTCGATCGTGAAGCGGGCGCCGTTGCCGTCGGCCGCGCGACCGGCGGCGTCCAGCAGCTCCTCCGCCTTCGCCGGGTCGTGCTCGTAGCTCTCCAGGCTCGGCGGCCAGTGCGCCCAGGCGATCGCGCTGGAGATCGGCGCCTCGGCCACCGCACCCCAGCCGAACAGAACCTGGTCGACGACGCGCTGCCGGTCGATGGCGTCCGCGATCGCCTGGCGGACCTCGAGCGGCTGGACCACCTCCCGCTCGAGATTGAACGAGACCGTCATGATGCAGTTGCCGCCGCCCGCCCCGGTCGAACTCTCGAGCAGCGCGATGCCGTCCGCCTCCTCCAGGCGCTCGACGTCCGCGAGCGGCACCCGGTTGACGTAGTCCACCTCGCCCTGCTGCAGCGCCAGGACCTGGGTGGTCTCGTCGGGAATCACCCGGAAGATCAGCCGCTCGAGATGCGGCAGCCCGTCCTTGAAGTAATCCGGGTTCCGCTCGAGGGTCACGGTGTCGCCCGCCTCGTAGGACGCGAGCCGGAACGGCCCGGTGCCGACCGGCGCCAGGTTGGCAGGGTGCCCGGCCGGGTCGCCCCCGGTCTCGAACACGTGCTTCGGCAGGATCGGCGCTTCGGTCACGTCGAGGCGCTGGAGCAGGGGCCCATAGGGCTCCTTCATCCGGAAGACCACGGTGCGCTCGTCCGGGGTCGCGATCTCCGCCACGACGTCGCCGAGCCCCGCCTTGGTCCTGGAATGGTGCTCGAACAGCACGTTCTCGAAGGTGAACTTCACGTCGTCCGCGGTGAACGGCTCGCCGTCGTGCCAGCGGACGTTGGGGGCCAGGTGGAAGGTGTATTCCCTGCTGTCGTCGCTGACCTCCCACCTGGTGGCTAGATCCGGCACCGGCGAAAGGTCCTCGTCGAGCCCGACCAGTCCATTGAACATGGAGTCCGCGACCACGTGGACGTTGGCGCCGGTCGTGATCCCGGGATTGAAGTGGCCGGGATCGGCGTCGATCGCGATCACCGCCGTTCCCCCGCCCTCCTGCGCACTGGCCGACGGCATCCACAGCAAGGCGGCGACCGCCAGGGTCGCGCCGAGGGTGCGTTGCATGACCCGGATCCCCCCGCTTGCATTCGATTCTTGCGGGCAGTAGCCGGCTTCGCGCGCGCCCTGTCAAGCCGAGGTCCGGTCAGGGCGTCGGGGCGGAGCCTCCGGAGCGACGCGCCACCAGCTCGAGGACGCGCGCGACGGCCTCCGGGAGCGCCGCCTCGACCCTGGGGTCGAGGCCGATCTCGAACCGGTCGGTACGCGCCGGCTGGCAGCCGACGATCCGGACCACCGCCGGCAGGGTCGCGACCGCGGCCGCCAGCGCGAGCGCCCGGAGCGGGGTCGCATAGTGGGTGTCGGCGAACCAGTCGCGGCGCTGGTGCAGCGAGAGGTGCGCCAGGTCGGGCAGCTCCGGCTCGAGGACGAAGACCCGTCCCGGCACCTCGCCCCGATCGACGGCGTCGAGCAGGATCAGCCGCTCGGAGGGCTCCATGAGCTCCTGGACGAGGCTCATGCCGCCGATCCCGGTCTCGATCACCTTGACGTGCCGCGGCAGCCGCGGGTCGCGGGCCAGCGCCTCCGCCGCTCGCACCCCGAAGCCGTCGTCGCCGCGCAGCACGTTGCCGACGCCGGCGACGAGGACGCGCGCCGCGGCGAGAGGGCCGGTCCTGGTCACGCCGGCTCAAGCAGCGCGAGGCGCGGTAGCCGACCGGGAACCGGCCCAAGCAACGCCCGGCGCGACAGGCGACCCGAGATCAGGGCTTCGGCCCGATGAACTCGATGGTGACGCCGTCGGCGTCCTGGAGGTAGCAGACCTCGCGGCCCTGGTTGGGACCGGCGTCGATCGCGATCACCTCTCCGACCAGGGCGAAGCCGAATCGTCCGGCCGCCTCGACCGCGGCGCCCACGTCGCGGACGTCGAGCGCGAGATGGGCACTACCCGCATCGCACAGCCGCCCCACGACCCGTCCGGGCGGCGGAGAGCGGTACTGGATCAGCTCGATCCGGTGGCCGGGCCCCTCGACGAAGGCGACCTCGATGTCCGGCTCGGGCAGGCCGGTCATCCTGCCGATCAGCTCGGGGCTGCGGGGCGCCCGCGACAGGAGCTCGAAGCCGAGCCCGTCCCTGAAGAAGGCGATCGCGCGGTCGAGATCCGAGACCGTGAAGTTGGTGTGGTTGAAGCCGGTGACATCGATCGCCGCCATGTCGCCCCCTGTGTCACCTGCTGGTGCCGCAATGTCCCGATCGCCGTGGCTCGGCCCGATCCACGTCGGCCCGTCGCCGCGGGTAGAGCGTTCGCACCGATCGGGCGGCGGATCAAGGACCCGGAGCGCGCCGCCTTCGCCCGCCCGCCGGGGATGATCGTGGCCTGGCCGGACGCGATCCGCCCCGCCGCCGGCGCCGGCTCACCCGGAGCGCGCCGGCGCTCCGTCCCGCTCGTCGTCCGCCTTCCGTAAGGCGTCGCACGGATCGCCTCCGCCGGGAGCCGCTTCGGTCAGCCAGACGTAGTCGAAGGGCAGATCGAGGTCGGGCTCGCCGGCGGCGGGGTCGACCTCGAGAAAGGCGACGCTGACCACGTCGGCGCCGGGATCGAGGCGGGCGACGTACCAGGGCACGCCGCGGTCGGTCCGGACGTGCTGGGCGCCTGCGATCAGCACGCCGCCGCCCCTGCCGGAGGCGGTGACCAGCCGGTCGGCCATGACCGCGTCGCGTGCCCGCTGGACCCGGAACATGCCGTCGATCATCTCGCCGGCCGCATGACCGCAGTGCGAGGCGACGAGATCGTCGCGGAGAGCCACCGCCAGCACCTCGGGCAGTCGCTCGGCGAGGCCGGTCCGCTCGACCAGCGCGGGCCGCAGCGCGGCCGATCCCGACCCGTAGACGGCCTTGATCTGATCCCGCGGCAGGTTGGCGGCGATGATCTCGCCGCCGCCGTCGAGCGCCGCCTGCGCGATCGGGCCGTACGCCGTGGGCCAGTCGGGCCAGCCGCTCTCGGACCAGTTCAGCGCCGTCCCGAGGTCGCGCGCGTCGCGCCCGTGGGCCCGCAGGTGCTCGGTGATCTGGAGCTGCTGATCGGTCCCCATCATCTCGAACGCCACCGCCCGCGGCTCCTCGCCCCGCGCCTGCAGCTGGCGGACCACCTCGGCCTGCAGCGCGTGGTGGTCGGCGTTGCCGTGCCGTTCGCCGAGCAGGACGTAGTCCGCCGCGGCGAGGCGCTCGAGCAGGGCCTCCTGCGCCACCGCCCGGCCGCTCGCCACCTCGACGACGGTGCCCGGCCCGAGCGCGGCTTCCGGTTCCGCGACGTCGAGGCCGGACGGACCCGAGCACGCGGCGAGCACGATGGCAGCGGAGAGGATCAGGCGGCGGTGCATCAGGACGTTCTCGACGTATCGTTGGTTCGCCCACCTTAGATGGACCGTGAGAGGCGGATCATCCACCCGGCTGCATGCGGGGCGACCGGCGCACCGTCCTCCCGCCTGCACGGCTGAAGTGCAGCCAAGACCGTGGAATTCGAGGGCCCGTTCTCCTATGTTCAGGCGGTTCTTGCCGCCCCGGCGCCCGAGGCGGGGTGGCGAGGCCGTCTGCTACGGGAGCCGAGAATGACGTCGAGCAATGCGGGCCTGCACGCCCGCCGGACCGCCGCCGTGCCGCGCGGCGTGGCCAACGCCTGCCCGATCTACGCCGAGCGCGCCGAGAACGCCGAGCTGTTCGACGTCGAGGGTCGCCGCTACATCGACTTCGCCGGCGGCATCGCGGTGCTCAACACCGGCCACCGCCACGAGCGGGTGATCGCGGCCGCGAAGGCGCAGGAGGACCGCTTCACCCACACCAGCTTCCAGGTCGTCCCCTACGAGCCCTACGTGGCGCTCGCCGAGCGCCTGAACGAGCTGGCGCCGGGCGACTTCGAGAAGAAGACGGTCCTGATGACCACGGGCGCCGAGGCGGTCGAGAACGCCGTCAAGATCGCCCGCTGCCACACCAGGCGCCGGGCGGTGATCGCGTTCGGCGGCGCGTTCCACGGCCGGACGCTCCTGACCATGGGCCTGACCGGCAAGGTCATGCCCTACAAGGCGGGCTTCGGCCCGTTCCCCTCCGACATCTACCATGCGCCGTACCCGATCCCGCTGCACGGGGTGAGCGAGGACGATTCCCTGAAGGCGCTCGGCCAGCTGTTCAAGACCGAGGTCGAGCCCGAGCAGGTGGCCGCGATCATCATCGAGCCGGTGCAGGGCGAGGGTGGCTTCTACATCGCGTCCAAGAGCTTCCTGCAGAAGCTCCGCAAGGTCTGCGACGAGCACGGCATCCTCCTGATCGCCGACGAGATCCAGGCCGGCATGGCGCGGACCGGGAAGTGGTTCGCGATCGAGCACAGCGAGGTCGCGCCGGACCTGATCACGACCGCCAAGAGCCTCGCCGGTGGCTATCCGCTGGCCGGGGTGATCGGCCGCGCCGAGGTGATGGACAGCGTGCCGCCCGGCGGGCTCGGCGGCACCTACGGCGGCAACCCCGTGGCGTGCGCCGCGGCGCTCGCGGTGCTCGACGTGATCGAGCACGAGCAGCTGCTCGGCCGCTCGGTCGCGATCGGCGAGATGATGGCCGCGCGGCTCCGCCGCCTGCCGCAGCAGCACCTGGTGGCCGAGGTCAGGAACCTCGGCGGCATGGTGGCGCTCGAGCTCGCGGGCGACGACGCCACCGGACGGAGCGCCGCCGAGATCACGAGGGCGCTCACCGCGCGCGCGCTCGAGCACGGCCTGATCGTCCTCGCCTGCGGCGTCTATGGCAACGTCGTCCGCTTCCTGGTGCCGCTCACCGCGTCCGACGCCTTGATCGAGGAAGGGCTCGGCATCCTGGAGCGGGCGCTCGCGGAGGTGGCCGGGCGCCAGGCGGCGTGA
>DASUSF010000009.1:0-6559 GCA_036375275.1 Geminicoccaceae bacterium
GCGCAGCAGGCGCCGAGGGTGGAGGCCGGGGCGCAGCAGGCGCCGGTCGTGCAGGAGGGCCAGGCGGTCGCGACCTTCGCCGGCGGCTGCTTCTGGTGCATGGAGCCGCCCTACGACAAGCTGGACGGCGTGATCTCGACCACGTCGGGCTACATCGGCGGCGAGACCCCGAACCCGACCTACCGCCAGGTGTCGGCCGGCGGCACCGGCCACGCCGAGGCGGTCCAGGTGGTCTACGATCCCGACGTCGTCACCTACAAGACGCTGCTCGACGTGTTCTGGCACAACGTCGACCCGACCCAGGCCGGCGGTCAGTTCTGCGACCACGGCGATCAGTACCGGACCGCGATCTTCTTTCATGACGGGGAGCAAGAAGAGCTGGCGCGGCAGTCGCTGCAGCAGCTGCGCCAGGACAAGCCGTTCGACGGCGAAATCGTCACCGAGATCACCGCGGCGGGCACGTTTTACCCGGCGGAGGACTATCACCAGGACTACTACGAGAAGAACCCGATCCGGTACAAGTTCTATCGCTGGAACTGCGGCCGGGACGACCGGCTGGCGGAGCTCTGGGGCGACGCGGCCGGCGGCCACAGCTGATCCCGCGCGGGTCCGCCGCCGCGTCTCCCGCGCCCCGGGTAGACAGGCGCCCCGCGCCTCGGTTGGACCGGCGTCCCGCGGCCTGGCGTCGGACGACGCCCGTCCCGTCCTCGCGCGTCCTGGGGCCCGGGCGCGGCGTGTTCGCCGGCGCGTTCTCGTGGACGGCCGCAAGAGCGCGCGGTGCGCCGACTTCACCGGCGCCTTGTAACCGCGCCATCGCGATCCACCTTTATTTATGGTTGCAAAAGGTAGCGGGCGCCGATGCGACACGGTCAGCAAGCCATCCTGTCGCCGCGGGAGAGCGTGCTCCAGCGGGCGGCGGCCGACTGGGACTCGGGCGCGTTCCTGGAGCGGCTCGCGGCGCTGGTCGCGGTGCCGAGCGAGAGCCAGGAGGCGCGGGGCGAACCGCACCTCGCGAGCTACCTGACCGATCACATCCGCCCGCGGCTCGAGAAGATCGGCTTCACCGCCGAGGTGCTGGTCAACCCGGCGCCGGCGGGGCCGCTGCTGCTCGCGGAACGGATCGAGGATCCGGACCTGCCGACCGTCCTGGTGTACGGCCACGGCGACGTGATCCGCGGCCTCGAGGACCGCTGGTCCAAGGGCCTGCACCCGTGGCGCCTGGTGGAGCGCGACGGCCGGATCTACGGCCGCGGCGTCGCCGACAACAAGGGCCAGCACCTGATCAACATGTCGGCCCTCAAGCTGGTCCTGGCGGAGCGCGGCCGGCTCGGCTTCAACGTCCGCTTCCTGATGGAGACCGCCGAGGAAGTGGGCTCGCCGGGCCTGCGCGAGATCTGCGTGAGCCACAGGGAGCAGCTCAAGGCGGACCTGCTGATCGCCTCCGACGGGCCGCGGCTCCGGGCCGACCGGCCGACCGTGTTCCTCGGCAGCCGCGGCGCCCTGAACTTCGATCTCGTGGTGCGGCTCCGCGACAGCGGCCACCACAGCGGCAACTGGGGCGGGCTGCTGGCGAACCCGGCGGTGATGCTGGCGCATGCGATCGGCGAGCTCGTCGGCCCGTCGGGCGAGATCAGGGTGGCGGCGCTCCGGCCGCGGGCGATCCCGCCGGGCGTCCGTCGGGCGCTCGCCGAGATCGACCTCGCGCCCGAGAGCGGCGATCCGGCGATCGACCCGGACTGGGGCGAGCCCGGGCTCTCTCCGGCCGAGAAGGTGTTCGGCTGGAGCAGTTTCGAGGTCCTGGCGATGACCGCCGGCGATCCCGGGAACCCGGTCAACGCGGTCCCGCCGGAAGCCCGCGCCCGGTGCCAGATCCGCTACACCGTCGACACCGACCCGGCCCTGTTCCTGCCGGCGATCCGGGAGCGCCTCGGCGAGGCCGGCCTCGGGGCGGTCGAGGTGCGGCCGGCGGACGGCGCGATGTTCCGCGCGACCCGGACCGACCCGGAGCATCACTGGGTGCGGTTCGCGGTCCGCTCGATCGAGCGCACCACCGGCGCGTCTCCGGTCGTGCTGCCGAACTCGGGCGGGTCGCTGCCCAACGACTGCTTCGCCGAAGTCCTCGAGATGCCGACCATCTGGGTGCCGCATTCGCACCGCGCCTGCCGGCAGCACGCCCCGGACGAGCACGCGCTCGCCGCCACGCTGCGCGAGGGGCTGATGATCATGACCGGCCTGTTCTTCGATCTGGGCGACCATCGCCCGACCCGCTGAGCGCCCGTCTCCTCGCCACCGCCCGCGCCCCTTCAGCGGACGTTCAGACCCGCCCTGCGATCTGCTATCGTGATGCGTCCGCGGCCGTCGACCAGAACGGTCCGGACCCTGGGGGAGTGGAGCCGGTGGCCGAAGTCACTTCGCGTGCGCGCAACCCGTCGGCCGATCCGTTGCGGGTCGTGGCCGACGCGCCGGCGGCCGAGCGGAGCCACCGCTGGCTGAGGGTGATCGGCTTCAGCACCGGCGGGGTGCTGCTGCTCGGCATCTTCTACACGCTCTACTTCGCCAAGACGATCTTCGTGCCGTTCGTGCTCGCCTTCCTGCTCAACCTCCTGCTCTCACCGGTGGTGCGCAAGCTGGCCCGGCTCGGGATCCCCGAGGCCTTGGGCGCGGCGGCGGTGCTGCTGCTGATGCTGGCCGCGGTCGGCACCGGCGTCTTCCAACTGTCCGGGCCGGCGACCGACTGGTTCGAGCGCGCGCCCTACACCTTCGCGAGGTTCGAGCTCCGGCTGCGCGAGTTCAAGGCGCCGATGGAGGAGATCCAGCAGGCGACCAAGAAGCTCGAGCAGCTGGCCAACGGCGGCCAGGAGGCGGGAGCCGAGGATCCGGAGACGGTCGTGGTCCAGGGGCCGAGCATCGCCGAGACCTTCGTCGTCAGCACCTACAGCATCGTGGCGGCGATCGTGATCACCATCGTCCTGCTCTACTTCCTGCTCGCGTCCGGCGACCTGTTCCTCAGGAAGCTGGTGCAGGTGCTGCCGCGCCTGCACGACAAGAAGCGGGCGATCGAGATCGCGCGGCAGTGCGAGAAGGACATCTCCGCCTACCTGCTGACGATCACCTGCGTGAACGCCGCCCTCGGCGTCGTGGTCGGGGCCGCGATGTGGGCGATCGGGATGCCGAACCCGGTGCTCTGGGGCGTCCTCGCGGGCGTGCTCAACTACATGCCCTACCTCGGCCCGACGGTGATGATCGGCGTCCTGACCCTGGTCTCCATGGCGACCTTCTACGACTGGGCGGACATTCTGGCGCCGCCGGCGATCTTCCTGCTGCTCACCAGCCTGGAGGGCAACCTGATCACGCCGAGCATCCTCGGCCGCCGCCTGACCCTGAACCCGGTCGTGATCTTCGGCGCGATCCTGGTCTGGGGCTTCCTCTGGGGCATCCCGGGCGTGCTGATCGCGGTGCCGCTGCTCGCGGCGCTGAAGATCCTCTGCGACAACATCCCGCCGCTTTACGCGGTCGGCCAGTTCCTCGGCCGGCGCGAGCAGGACGCGCCACCGGCGCAGGAAGCGGGCGCCTCCTGAGGCGCCTGCCGGCGACGGACGACCGTCACCCGATCACGCGCTCCCGGCGCTTTCGGCCTCCTCCGGGGCGGTCGGCTCGACCTCGCCCCGGCGCTGGAGCCAGAGTGCCAGCACCCAGCAGAAGATCGCCCACGATCCGCCCAGCGCCCAGCCGGCGAGGACGTCGCTCGGCCAGTGGACGCCGAGGTAGATCCGGCTGATCCCGACCGCGACGGTCAGGAGCAGCGCCAGCGCGGCGATGAAGACCTTGAGGCGCCGGCGCGGCTGCACCCGGGCGAGCAGCGCGCCGATGGTCAGGTACGCGACCGCGGACATCACCGAGTGCGCCGAGGGGAAGCTCGGGGTGAAGGTGCGTGCCGCGTGCGGCACGAGGTCGGGGCGGGGCCGCTCGAAGCCGTGCTTGATCGCGAAGCTCAGGATCACGCCGCCGCCGATGGCGAGCAGGAGGAACAGCGCGGTCCGCCAGCGCCCGGCGAGGGCGAGGAAGGCCGCCGCCGCCAGGGTCAGCGACGCCAGCACCACCGTGCTGCCGAGGGCGGTGATGTCGCGCATCGCCTCCTCGAGCCACGGCGGGCCGAGCGGGTCGGAGAGGTCGCCCGGCTCGCGGAACAGCATCAGCAGGCGCTGGTCGAGCAGCTCGGTGTCGCCCTCGATCACGTCCCCGGCCAGCTCGATGAAGCCCCAGAGCCCGGCCGCCCCCAGCAGCAGGCCCAGGATCAGGCCGAACTCGAGCGGCGCCAGCCGGGCGATGGCGTCCCGGAGCGTCCGGTCGCGTACCGGCCACGGGCCGCTCACCCACCGCGATGGCCTCATCGCTTCAGCGCTCCGCGCAGGTCCACGGGCAGCGCCGCCCGGCTTGATCCGCCGGGAGCCCGCGCGCTATGACCGCACCCGACCGAGGCGGGATCATCCAGAAGCCGGCTCATCGAGGGGGAAGCCCATGCGGGTCCGTGCCGTCAGCGCGTTCATCGCCGCCAGCGTCGTCGCGGCGGCACCGGCGGGGGCGCTGGAGGTCCAGCGCTCGGTCGAGGTCGCGGCCCCGCCGGACGAGGTCTGGGCCGCGATCGGGGAGGTCTGCGCGATCGCCGACTGGCACCCGGTGATCGCCAGCTGCCTGCCGGAGGAGGAGGGCGACTCGCTGTACCGGGTCCTGGAGACCGAAGACGGCGGGATCCTTCGCGAGCACATGATCGAGATCGACGACGCGGCGCACTCCTACACCTACTCGATCCTCGAGGGGCCGCTCCCGGTGCAGGGCTATCGCTCGACGCTGAGCGTCACGCCGGGCGCCGAAGAGGGCCGCTCCGTCATCCTCTGGCAGTCGGACTTCACGGCGCTCGACGTGCCGGACGAGGAGGCGGCAGCGATCATCGCCGGCATCTACGACGCCGGCCTGGAAGCGCTGGCGGCCCGTTTCGGCGAGTGAGATCAGCTGCCCGGCCCCGAGCGATGGGCGGCGAGGGCGGCCTGGAGCGCCTCGGCCACCTGGACCCGCTCCTCCGAGCTCAGGAAGGCGCCGATGGTGACCTTCTGCCCATGGGAGGCGAGGCTGAGCGTCGCCGGGCGCCGGGGCGGACGGTCCACCACGACCCGCACCCAGTAGGGCTCGAAGCGCCACTCCTGCTCCGCCCCGCCCGGCCCGAGCCGGCGCACCACGAGGCCGTCCCGGTCGAGCCGGATGAACTCGGCGCGCCGGCTCTCGCGGTAGTTCCAGCGGAACGCGAGGTAGAGCAGCAGGACGTCCAGGCCGAGGAAGCCGGTGACCGGCCAGGCGCCGATCAGGAAGAACCCCGCGCCGACCAGCCCGCTGACCAGGACCACGCCGGTCATCAGGACGGCGAAGCCCGCGGGCGGCAGCGACCGGCTCGGGTAGAGGACGGCGTCGAACCGTGGCCGCTCGCCCGCAGGCGGGTTGGGGTCGAACCGCGGCGGCGGGCACGCGGGCGTCTCGACGACGCAGGTCGCTTCCGTCATGGCGGCGAATATAGGCGCGCGCGTCGGCGGGAGCGAGAGGCGAGGCGCAGCTTCGACGCAACCGGGTGGCAGGAGCGGGCGACGGCGCGCAGCTGCGCCGCAACCGGGTGGCCAGGCGTCCCGCCTGCGTCGGCTGCGCGTGGCGCCCGATGCCCACCGACAATGCCGTGCCCGCCCGGCGCCCTCCCGCCGCGGCCTCTGCAGTCGCGGCACGGATTCCCAGGATCGCATGGACCAGGGTCAGGATGCCGCGCGAAGGTTGCGGAAAGGTTGCGCCGGGAGCCGGTGTCGCCATGCCGACGATGACCCCACGGCAGGCGGGCCAGCTGTTCAAGCGGCTCAGGGAGGCGAACCCCGAGCCCAGGACCGAGCTCGAGTACAAGGACGCCTACACCCTCCTGGTCGCGGTCATCCTCTCGGCGCAGGCGACCGACGTGGGCGTCAACAAGGCGACCCGGAAGCTGTTCCTGGTCGCGGACACGCCAGAGAAGATGGTGGCGCTCGGCGAAGCCGGGCTGACCGAGCACATCAAGACCATCGGCCTGTTCCGGAACAAGGCCAGGGCCGTGATCGCCATGAGCCAGCAGCTCCTCGCCGAGCACGACGGCCGGGTTCCTGCGAATCGCGAGGCGCTGGAGAAGCTGCCGGGAGTCGGGCGCAAGACCGCGAACGTGGTCCTGAACTCCGCGTTCGGCAAGCCGACCATCGCGGTCGACACGCACGTGTTCCGGGTCGCCAACCGGACCGGGCTCGCCCGCGGCCAGACCCCGCTCGAGATTGAGCAGCAGCTGGAAGCGGTGGTGCCGCGCGCCTACCGCAAGGACGCCCACCACTGGCTGATCCTGCACGGCCGCTACGTCTGCCTCGCCCGCAAGCCGCGCTGCCCCGACTGCGTCATCAGCGACCTCTGCCAGTACGGCGCGAAGACGGTGTGAGTCTCGACGAAGAGCCACAGGCCGGCCTGATTAGTTTAGCTTGCGTATCCTGTAATCAGTGACCCGGTCTTC
>DASUSF010000010.1:0-13044 GCA_036375275.1 Geminicoccaceae bacterium
GTATCGACCGGGAGAAGATGACGCCTGCCCTCTATCTCGTTCGCCCACCGGACGACTGTCTCATGGTCGCCCTTCTGCACCTGACTCGTCTGCCCGGGCCAGGTGATCAGGTCATTGCCATATCCGTAGAGTGCGGTCCTCAAGCGCCGGCCGCTGGGGGCGACAAGCCCGGTTTCTTGGATCGTGTTCCCGGCTCGCACGGTGAAGCTGAGATCGGCGACCGGCGCCCCCTGCCCGCTGAAGTTATTGTACAGAAACGCTCGATCCAGAGCATTGGCGGCGGGCTCGACGAACTTCGGCTGCAGCGCCGGGTCCGAGAGGCCCATCGCCAGCGGTTCGGCCCCCGCTCGCTTGAGGTGCCACGCCCACGAAGCCGCGGTTCCGGCGCCGACGAACGCGCTGGTCTTGAGAAACCTTCTCCGCGAAAACATCATGACGCCCTCCGTTCATCAAATCGGGCGCCGGTGCTGGGGATGCCTCCCCGACGAATGGCCGCTCAGGAATGTCCGGTTTCTTCCGGGTATAGCTCCCAGTATCATCGCATTTTATGCAAATGTCTATCATTGCGGCCCGGGCCGACGTGGGGCATTGCGAGGACGAGTGCACGGGGAAACGTCTGCGTGAGCATGGTCCTCGAAGCCGTGCTGTTCGACATGGACGGCGTGGTCACCGACACCGCCTCGGCTCATGCCGCCGCCTGGAAGGAAGCGTTCGACGCCTTCCTGGCCGCCAGAAGCGCGGCGGAGGGCACGGTCCTCGTGCCCTTCGACGCCCGGCGGGACTATCTCGCCTATGTCGACGGTCGGCCCCGGCTGGACGGAGTGCGGGGCTTTCTCGCCGCCCGCGGCATCGACCTTCCGGAGGGTAGTGCCGAAGACCCGCCCGGCCATGCCACCGTGGCGGGGCTCGGCAACCTCAAGAACCGCGCCTTCCACGACTGGCTGCGGCGCCACCGGGTGCGGGCCTTCCCCGGCAGCGTCGCCCTGATCCGAACGCTCCGGAGCGCCGGCATCCGGACCGCGTTGTTCACCTCGAGCCGGAACGCGGACGCGGTGCTCGCCAGCGCCGGGCTCCAGGATCTGTTCGACGTCCGAGTCGATGGCCGTCTGATGGCGGAGCGGAAGCTGCCCGGCAAGCCGGACCCGGCGATCGTTCTCGAGGCGGCCCGCCGGCTCGGCGTGCCGCCGGAGCGGGCGGCGGTGGTCGAGGATGCTACCGCGGGGGTCGCGGCCGGCCGGCGGGGCGGCTTCGGCCTCGTGGTCGGGGTCGACCGTGGCGGCAACCGGCCGGCGCTGCTCGAGCATCGCGCCGACCTCGTGGTCGACGACCTGGCGAACCTCATGCTGGATGAGGAGAGGCAATTGAAGATCAAGATGTTGAACGATCTTCCTCTGGTATTCGATCATGAGCCTGAGCTGCGGGAGCGGCTCCAGGGCCGCCGGCTGGCGGTGTTCCTGGACTACGATGGCACGCTCACCCCGATCGTCGACGATCCCGACCGGGCCCTGATCAGCGAGGCGATGCGGGAGACGGTCGCGCGTCTCGCCGAGGTCGTGCCGACGGTGATCGTGAGCGGCCGCGGCGTCGAGACGGTCCGCCGCCTGACCGGCCTCGACCAGCTGATCTTCGCCGGCAGCCACGGCTTCGAGATCGGCGGTCCCGAGGGCTTCGAGGACACGCTCGAGAAGGGGGTCGAGGCGTTGCCCGAGCTGGACCGGGCCGAGGCGGAGCTCGAGGACGCGCTGGCCGGCATCGACGGCCACCGGATCGAGCGCAAGCGCTTCTCGATCGAGGCGCACTTCCGGCAGGTCGCCGAACGCGATCGCGAACGGCTGGAGACGGCGGTCGACGAGGTCGCCGCGCGACACCCCAACCTCAGGAAGGGGACCGGCAAGAAGGTGCTGCGGCTCCAGCCCGACATCGAGTGGGACAAGGGGCACGCCGTCCTCCATCTGCTCGGGCGGCTCGGGCTCGACGGGGATGACGTGCTGCCGGTCTACGTCGGCGACGACGTGACCGACGAGGATGCCTTCCGGGCGCTCGCCGGTCGCGGGCTCGGGGTCGTGGTGCGCGGCGAGACCGACCGGGAGACCGGGGCGTCCTATGCGCTCCGCGACACCGACGAGGTGGGCCGCTTCCTCGACTGGATTGGCGAGCGGGCCGGGGAGGGCGGTCGATGAGCGAGTGGACGCTCACCTACGACGCCTACGAGCCGGCCGGGGAGGGCCTCCGCGAGGCGCTGACAGCCCTCGGCAACGGCTACTTCGTGACCCGGGGCGCCGTCGCCAGCACGCCGGCGGACGAGGTGCATTATCCGGGCACCTACCTCGCCGGTGGGTACAACCGGCTGACCACCCAGATCGAAGGGCGGACGATCGAGAACGAGGATCTGGTCAACCTGCCGAACTGGCTGCTGCTCCGGATCCGGATCGACGATGGCCCCTGGCTGACCCCCGACGACGTCCAGATCCTGGCCTACCGCCACGAGCTCGACCTCCGGGCCGGCGTCGCCACCCGGATGGTCCATTTCCGGGATGCCGAAGGACGCACCACCCGCTGGTTCGAGCGGCGGCTGGTGAGCATGGCGGAGGCGCATCTGGCCGGGCTCGAGGTCACCATCCGGGCGGAGGACTGGTCGGGACGGCTGACCATCGAGAGCGCGATCGACGGCCGGGTCACCAACGCCGGCGTCGCGCGCTACCGTGCGCTCTCCAGCCGGCATCTGGAGCCGGTCCGGACGGACGAGCCCGACGCCGACACCATCCTGCTCCAGAGCCGGTTCAGGCAGGCCCGGACCGAGGTGGCGCTGGCCGCCCGCACCCGGATCTACCTGGACGAGCGGCCGGTCAGCCCGCCGCGGCGGACGGTGGGCGAACCCGACCTGATCGCCCACGAGATCGCGATCGACGTGGCGGAGGGCGCCGACGTCCTGGTGGAGAAGGTGGTCGCGCTGCACACCTCGCGGGACGTCGCGATCAGCGAAGCCGGGCTCGCCGCCCGAGACGCGGTCGCCCACGCCGGACGGTTCGGCGCGCTCCTGGACGAGCATGCGCTGGCCTGGCGGCATCTCTGGGACGACTGCGGGATCGAGCTCGAGTCCGACGTCGACCACCACCAGCTGCCGATGAAGATCCGGCTCAGCATCTTCCACCTGCTGCAGACCGTCTCGCACCACAGCATCCCGCTGGACTCGGGCGTGCCGGCCCGCGGCTGGCACGGCGAGGCCTACCGCGGTCACATCTTCTGGGACGAGCTGTTCATCCTCCCCTACCTCACCTTCCGGATCCCGGCGCTGACCCGGGCCCTGCTCAAGTACCGCTACCGTCGCCTGCCGGCGGCCCGCCAGCTCGCCCGGGAAAGCGGTCTCAGGGGCGCGATGTTTCCCTGGCAGAGCGGCTCCAGCGGCCGCGAGGAGAGCCAGCGGCTGCACCTCAACCCGCGCTCGCACCGCTGGCTGCCGGACGAGACCTTCCGCCAGCGGCACATCGGCGCCGCAATCGCCTACAACGTCTGGCAATACTACGAGATCACCGACGACCACGAGTTCATGTACTTCTACGGCGCCGAGCTGTTTCTCGAGATCGCGCGCTTCTGGGTCAGCGTCGCCACCTACGACGCGCGGCTCGAGCGCTACGACATCAAGGGCGTGATGGGGCCGGACGAGTTCCACACCGCGTATCCGGACGCGGGCGAGGGCGGGCTCGACAACAACGCCTACACCAACGTGATGGTGGCCTGGCTCCTGGTCCGCGCGCTCGACGTGCTGGACAGCCTGCCGGACGAGCGGCGGCGGAAGCTGTGCGAGCAGATCGGGCTGACCGTGGAGGAGATCGAGCAGTTCGACGAGCTCAGCCGGCGGCTCAAGATCCCCTTCCACGACCACGACATCATCAGCCAGTTCGAGGGCTACGAGCACCTGCTCGAGTTCGACTGGGAGGGGGCGCGCGGGCGCTACGACGACATCCAGCGACTCGACCGGATCCTCGAAGCCGAGGGCGACAGCGTGAACCGCTACAAGGCGTCGAAGCAGGCCGACGTCCTGATGCTGTTCTACCTGTTCTCCGCCGACGAGCTCCGCCAGCTGTTCGAGCGCCTCGGCTATCCGTTCGACGCCAGCACCATTCCCAGGAACATCGACTACTACCTCGCCCGCACCTCGCACGGCTCGACGCTGAGCCTCATGGTGCACGGCTGGGTCCTCTCGCGCGCGACCCGCCCCGGCTCCTTCGAGATGTTCGTCCAGACGGTCGAAGCGGACCTTCGCGACATCCAGGGCGGCACCACCGCCGAGGGCATCCATCTCGGCGCCATGGCCGGCTCGGTCGACATCGTCCAGCGCTGCTACACCGGGCTGGAGCCGCGCGGCGGCGTGCTCCACTTCAACCCCAGCCTGCCGCAGCAGATCGACTGCCTGCGCATGCGGATCCGCTACCGGCGTCAGCTCCTCGACGTGGTGGTCGACCGCGAGCGCCTCACCATCACCAGCCGGCGCTTCACGGCGCTCCCGATCACGGTCGCCTACCGCGGCCAGTTCCGCGAGATGTCGCCTGGCGACAGCTACAGCTTCCGGCTGATCCGACCGCTGCCGACCGGCGCCATCTGCGCGCCCCGGCGCTCCCTGATCGACCAGCCCGGTTGAGGGGCGGGCGCGCTGACGCGCCCGTGGAGCTGGTGGCGCTTCGGATCGAGCGGCTGGCCGATCACCCGGGCCTGATCCCGGACCTTGTCGCCTGGTTCATCGAAGCCTGGGCGCCGTGGTACGGCCCGGCGGGGCCCGGCGACGCCCGCCACGATCTCGAGGCGGCGTGCCGGCGCGACGGGATCCCGCTCGGCCTGGTCGCGCTGGAGGACGGGCGCTTGGTCGGCACGGCGACGCTCCGGGCGACGTCGCTCGAGACTCATCGCCACCTGAGCCCGTGGCTCGCGGCGATGCTGGTGCGCCCCGACCGACGGCGGCGCGGAATCGGGACCCGCCTCGTGGCGGCGATCGAGGACGTGGCCCGCTCGCAGGGGTTCCGCGAGGTCTTCGTGGCCACGGACGCCGCCGGTCGCATCGTCGAGGGGCGCGGCTGGGAGCGGGTCGAGCGCGCGCGGACGCCGTGCGGCCAGATCGGGATCTACCGGCGCACGCTCGCGATCCCTACCGGGCCAGCACTTCGGGGTTGAGCACGAGCCCCTGGCCCGGATCCCTGCCGTCCCGGATCGCGATGATGCTCTCGACGCAGCGGACCAGCATGTCGTGGACCGAGCGGGCGTTGCCGCCGGCGCAGTGCGGGCTGAGGATCACGTTGTCGAGCTGACGCAGCCGGGAGGTCGCAGGTAGCGGCTCGGTCTCGAACACGTCGAGCCCGGCGCCCGCGATCCTGCCCCCTTCCAGCGCCTCGATCAGCGCCGCCTCGTCGACCGTGCCGCCGCGCGAGGTATTGACCACGAAGGCGCCCGGTCGCATCAGGGCGAGGCGCTCGCGGTTCACGACCCGGTTGGTGGTGGCGTCGTGCGGGGTGTGGACCGAGACGAAGTCGCTCTCGGCGAACAGCCGGTCGAGATCTACGTACTCGATGCCGTAGCGCTCGGCGAACGCCTCGTCCCGGACCAGGTCGTGCGCGAGGATGCGCATCTCGAAGCCGGCGCAGCGCCGCGCCAGCGCCTTGCCGATCCGCCCGAGGCCGATGATCCCGATGGTGGCCTGCCAGAGCGAGGTGTGGACGTCGCCGCCCCAGCGGCCGTCCATCACCTTCTTGTGGTAGGGGAACAGCCGGGAGCCGAGGGCGGCGATCAGCGCGAACGCGTGGTCGGCCACGGCTTCGTGGTTGGTCCCGAAGGCCATGGCGACCGCCACGTCGTGGCGCGTCGCGGCGGCGACGTCGACCTGATCGTAGCCGACCCCGGCCCGCGCGATCACGCGGAAGGCGCCGTCGCCCGCCGCGAGCGTCCGCTCGTTGTACGGCTCGCTGCCGGCGATGGTCGCGTAGGTGCGCGGCAGCTCCTCGATCAGGTCGGCCTCGGTCATGGCCCGCCGGCGCTCGTTGAAGGCGATCTCGAAGCCGGCCCGCTCGAGCTTCGCCAACGCTTCCGGCGCCCGGTCCGCATTGAACGGGATCGCCACCAGCACCCTTAAGCTGTTCTTCATACGTCCTCCCCAGACTCCGGCTCGGGATGAGAACCGCCTCACGCCGCGGAGCCCCGGGCGGACCTTATCCTCTACGGCCGAGCCGACAACCGGAATCCGTGCTGCCGGGCACCGTCCGATGACCTCACCCCCGCCACCCCACGCTTCCTCGGAGCGCGAGGCCCCCGAGCAGGATGCCAAGACGCTCGCCGGCCTCAGCGGCTTCGGCGGGCGCCCGAGCCTGCACCCGTCCTGGCGCGAGCCCGACGCCGATTTCGGCGCCGAGCCCTCGGAGCCGGCGCCGCTCCTGGTGATCCGGCTCTCCGAGACGGGCGCCGGCTGAGCCGCCCGAGCGACGTCCTCGCATGTCGGCCGGGGGCGAAGCCGGCCCCGGACAGCAGGACGACGAACAGCCCATGCGAGCCCCGATGCGAGCATCAGCGGGCCCTGCCCGATGAAGGCAGGGCCGACGGGTGCTGCGGTTGCTCCCGCGCGGGCTTGCTCGTACTTCTTGCCGGGCGCGGCGCGGGGAGGGGGCGGATGGTCGAGCAGCGGGGCAACGCGACGGCGGCACAGACCTTTGCCGCGGCGCTGAAGCGGCACGGAATCGACGTCGTGTTCGGTCAGAGCATCCCCTCGCAGCTCCATCTGGCGGCCCCGGAGTTCGGCATCCGGCAGGTCGGCTACCGGACCGAGAACGCGGGCGCGGCGATGGCCGACGGCTACGCGCGCGTCGCCCACCGGGTCGGCGTGGTCACGGCCCAGAACGGGCCGGCCGCGACCCTCCTCGTGCCCGGGCTCGCCGAGGCGCTGAAGGCGTCGATCCCGCTGCTCGCGATCGTCCAGGACCTGCCGCGAGGACGGACCGACAAGAACGCGTTCCAGGACCTCGATCACGGCGCCCTGTTCCAGGGCTGCACCAAGCGCATCCTCAGGATCCAGGCGCCGGAGCGGATCGACGACCTGATCGATCTCGCGATCGTCGCCGCGACCAGCGGGCGCCCTGGGCCGGTGGTGCTGCTCTGCCCCTACGACCTGTTCGATGCGGCGGCGCCGGCCGCCTCGGACCGGCGGATGAGCTACGGAGCCTGCCCGCTCGACCGTCCGGTCGCCGATCCTGCCCGCCTCGACGAGGCGGCGCGCCTCCTGGCCGATGCCGAGCGGCCGCTGATCGTCGCCGGCGGCGGGATTCACCTGTCGGGAGCGTCGGGCGTCCTGGCGGCGCTCCAGGAGGAGGCGGCGCTGCCGGTCGCGACCACGACCATGGGCAAGGGCGCGGTCGACGAGCGCCATCCGCTCTCGCTCGGGGTGGTCGGCTACTACATGGGCACCGGCGGCATGGCGAGGTTCCAGCGGCCGCTGATCGACGGCGCCGACGTGATCCTGCTGATCGGCACCAGGACCAACCAGAACGGCACCGACAGCTGGAGCCTGTTTCCGGAGGGCGCCCGGATCATCCACCTCGACGCCGACCCGGAGGAGATCGGGCGGAACTACGAGGCGCTCCGCCTGGTGGGCGACGCCCGCACCTCGCTCGCGGCGCTACTGGACGCGCTCCGGACGCGTGACCTGGCGAAGCGTCGGGCGGGCCGGAGCGCCCTCGAAGCGGCCATCCTGGCCGCTCGCCGCAGGCACGAGGAGGAGGCGAGGGAGCGGCGCGAGAGCGCGGCGCAGCCGGTCCGGCCGGAGCGCCTGATGGCGGAGATGGACCGCCGGCTCACGCCCGAGACGATCGTGGTCGCGGACGCCAGCTACGCCTCGATCTGGGTCGGCAACTGCCTCTGGAGCCGGCGCCCGGGCATGCGCTTCATCACGCCCAGGGGCATCGCCGGCCTCGGCTGGGGCCTGCCGCTGGCGCTCGGGGCCAAGGTCGCGCGGCCGGACGCGCCGGTGCTCTGCCTCGCCGGCGACGGCGGCTTCGCGCACAGCTGGGCGGAACTCGAGACGGCGCGCCGGATGGGCCTCGCGGTCGTGCTGACCGTCCTCAACAACCAGGGCCTCGGCTACCAGCGCGACTGGGAGGACCGGATGTTCGGCAGCCACACCGACGTCTGCCACTTCGAGCCGGTCGATCACGCCAGGATCGGTGAGGCCTGCGGCTGGCGCGCGGCCCGGGTCGAGGATCCCGCGGACTATGGCCCGGCCCTGGATGCGGCGCTCGCCGCCGAGGAGCCGACCCTGATCGACGTGATCACGGATCTCGATGCCCATCCGCCGATCACCCTGTTCGAGGGGCATCTGCCGCGCTGACGATCTGGAGGCTGGCGAGGGCGCCCCGGAACGGGTCCGGCGACTCCGGCATTCAAGCGGACGACGGCAGGTCCATCCCCAGCGCCGGCACGCGGGCCCCGCCTCGCCCGGCGCGGGGGCGGGCGCAGGAGGAGGTCCATGACCAGGAAGCGGATCGGCTTCGGCCTCGGGTTGATGCGGCGCCTCGGCGCCATCGCGGTCGTGCTGCTGCTCGCGAGCTGCGAGAGCGCACCGGTCACGGGCCGCAACCAGCTGATCCTGCTTCCGGAGTCGCAGGATGCCGCGCTCGGCCTCGATGCCTGGCAGCAGATCAAGCAGGAGCAGCCGGTCTCGAACAACCGGCAGCTGCAGCAGCGGGTCGAGCGGGTCGGCCGGCGGATCGCCGAAGCCAGCGGGGAGCCCGGCTGGGACTGGCTGTTCACGGTCTTCCAGAACGACGAGCCCAACGCCTTCGCGCTCCCGGGCGGCAAGGTCGGGGTCAACACCGGGCTGTTCAAGGTGGTCGAGAACGACGCCCAGCTCGCCGCCGTCATGGGCCACGAGGTGGCGCACGCCATCGCCCGGCACGGCGCCGAGCGGATGTCGCAGGGCATGCTTACCCAGCTCGGGGCGGCGGCGGTCGGCATCGGCACCGGGAGCGGCCAGATCGCCCAGATCGCGGCGCAGGCGGCGACCCTCGGCATCATCCTGCCGTACTCGCGCACCCAGGAGAGCGAGGCCGACGAGATCGGCCTGATCTACATGGCCCGCGCCGGCTACGACCCGCGCGCCGCGGTCGAGCTGTGGCGCAACTTCGAGGCGCTCGGCGGCGCCCGTCCGCCCGAGTTCCTCTCGACCCACCCGGCCGAGGGCAGCCGCATCGAGCGCCTCCGGGAGCTCATGCCGGAAGCGCTCGAGGTCTACCGCGAGAACCGGCGCGGTTAGCCGATCCGGGATGATCGAGGCGGCCTGCCGCACGCCTGGGAAACCGCTGTCGCGGGGTGTAGGATGGTGCAGAAGGGCGGGTGTGGATCCGCCTCGGAGGTTTGCGCCATGGCGCTCGCGGTGATCGGCTCCGGCTTCGGGCGGACCGGTACCAAGTCGCTCAAGGAAGCGCTCGAGCGGCTGGGCTTCGGGCCCTGCCATCACATGCACGAGGTCGTCGAGCATCCGGAACAGGTTGCCCATTGGCAGGCGCTGGCGGACGGGCGCGACGTGAACTGGAACGAGGTCTTCGACGGCTACCGCTCCCAGGTCGACTGGCCGGGAGCGCACGTCTGGCGCGAGCTGGCGGACGCGTTTCCGGATGCCAAGGTCGTCCATACCGTTCGCCCGGAAGACGAGTGGTGGATGAGCTTCTCCAGGACCATCGGCAAGCTGATGCTCACCCACCAGCGCCTGCCTCTGCCGCCGCACGTCGCGGCCATCCTCGGGGCATGGGACAAGCTGGCGGGTCGGGGGACCTTTGGCGGCAAGCTCGGGGACCGCGACACCGCCGTTGCCGCCTACCGCCTCCGCACGGAGCAGGTTCGGCAGGCGATCCCCGCCGAGCGGCTCCTGATCTTCAACGTCGCGGAGGGGTGGGAGCCGCTCTGCCGCTTCCTCGGCGTGCCGGTGCCGGCGGCCCCGTTCCCGCACCACAATCTCCGGGCGGACTTCTGGGAGGTGCTGGGCGGCGAGCCCGCATGACGTGACCCGGATGACGAGCCCGCACGCCGGGTCCCGGCCGCCGCGCCCCGTGATCGAGGCGCCTCAGTCGAGCACCGCGAGCGTCTTGGCCTCGATCAGGTCGAAGTCGATCTCGTAGCCGAGCCCGGGTCCGTCGGGAGCGTGGACGAGCCCGTCGGCGTCGACCTCGATGTCCTGGACCAGCCCGTACTTCTGCGCGCCACCCGGCAGCAGGACCTCGAAGAACTCGGTGTTCCGGATCGCCATGATGACGTGCAGCTGGGCGACGTTGTTCAAGGAATTGCCGCCGTGATGGACCTCGAAGTTCATCCCGAACGCCTCGGCCAGGTGCGCCCCCTTGATCAGGGCGGTGAGCCCGCCCTTCACCGCGACGTCGCCGCGGAGATAATCGGTCGCGTTGTTCAGGATCCAGGGCGCGTAAGCCGTGAACCCGCCCGGGCTGTATTCGGTCGCCATGAGCGGGATGTCGAGCTTCTGCTTGAGCCGCATGCAGCCGTAGAGGTCGTCGTCGGCGAGCGGGTCCTCGTACCAGTGGAAGCCCATCTCCTCGATCGCCCGGCCGACGGTGAGCGCGTCCTCGTAGCGGTAGTGCCAGGTCGAATCCAGCATCAGCGTGTAGTCGTCGCCGACCGCGTCCCGGACCGCCTCGCAGATCCCGATGTCCTGCTCCGGCTCGCCGAAGGGGTGGATCTTGTAGGCCCGCCAGCCCGCCTCCATGAACGCGACCGCCTCCTCGGCGTAGGCCTCGGGATCGTCCAGCACGGCGGAGGACGCGTAGGCGGGGATGCTGGTCCGGTAGCTGCCCAGCAGGGCATGGACCGGCAGGCCCGCGACCTGCCCCGCCAGGTCCCAGAGCGCGGTGTCGACCGCGCCGATCGCGCGGAGCGGCACGTAGCGGTTCTTCTTCCAGATCCGCTGGTAGATGCGTTCGCGGGCGAGCGGGTCCTCGCCCATCAGCAGCGGCTTCAGGTTCTTGATCAGGCCCGGCCCGTCCTGGTCGGCCGAGAACATCGCGGAGCCGAGGAAGGCGTGGCCGAGCGCGCCGTCGTCGGTCCGGATGCGGAGCAGCCCGAGCCGGCTCTCGCCGCTGAACCGGCCGGTGTGGGCCGCGTAGCGGGTCGGCGGGATGCCGTCCCACGTGAACAGGGTGAGCGTGACGTCGTCGATCCGCATCGCGTCCTCCCGGGGGGCCGGCCGGCGGCAGGATATCCGGAGCGGCCGTCCGACTGAAGCTGAAGCTGCGCCCGTCCGGCGCCGATCGGACCCGTCCGGGAGCGGTTCGGTCGGATCGGGACTCGCTCCGGGCCGCCTCATCCGACCCGGTCGCCGCGGCGGAGCAGGGTTTCGGCGGCGCTGTGGTCGGCCTCCTGCATCGCGCGCGGCGCCTGCTCGGCGGCGCCTTCGGGCTCATAGCTGAGGTCGACCAGCAGCGGATGGTGATCCGAACCGACCGGTGGCAGGGCCTCGATCCGGACCAGCCGGAAGTGCTCGCTCGCGAAGACGTGGTCGAGCGGCCACCGCGAGATCCGGCGCCGCGCGTTGAAGGTGTTGAACAGGCCGCGGCCGAGGCGCGGATCGAGCAGCCTCGAGATCTTCTGGAACATGCGGCAGCTGCGCGACCACGGCGCATCGTTGAAGTCGCCCGCGACCACCGTCGCGACATCGCGTCCGGCGATGCCGCGGGCCGCGATCATCAGCTCGCCGTCGCGCGAGAAGGAGGCCTGGAAGGTATGCGGCGGCCGGGGGTGGAGGCCGTGGAAGGCGACCCAGTCGCCGCACCGGAGCTGAACCCGTGCCCGGAGCGACGGCACCCCCGGCTCCACCAGCTCCTCGACGTCCAGATCCCGGACCGGCAGCCGGGAGCGGAACATCAGTCCGTAGGCGTTGTCCTGCGGCCGGTCGACGCCGTGCCCGAACAGCGGGTCGAGCCGCCGCAGCCGCTCGCACCACCAGTCGTCGGGCTCGAGGGCGAGCCAGAGGTCGGGCTCGCTCGCACGGACCGCGTCGAGCACCGGCCCGGCCTCGCGGTTGCTCACCTCGACGTTGGTCACCAGGATGCGGAGGCGTCGTGTCGGCTCGTCCCCGGTCGCGTCCAGCATCTGCTTGGGGGCGAACGGCGTGAACGGCCAGACCCGCCAGACCTGGTAGGCGCTGACCGTCCCGAGCGCCCCGAGGAACACCCAGGCCGTGGCGCTGCCCGGTAGTACGACCCAGCCGGCCACGAACACCAGCGGGCCGATCACCGCGTTCTGCGGCCGCGGGAAGTCCCAGATCCGGAGCCACCACCAGCCGCGCCGGACCATCGGCAGCAGCGTGGTCAGGATCACGGCGCTCCCGGTCGGGTAGAGGATCCAGGCCGCGAGCGTGGCGAGAGGCGTGGCGGGTCCGTCGGGCATGGCCGGCCGGATGATATGGGCGGGTCCGGGAAACTCAATCGCTCCGGTGATCCGAAGCGATCGTCCCACCGTTCTTTCCGGTGCCTCCCTGGCAGAGGGTCGTCGGTTCAGCTGGCGACCCTTTCTTTTTGCCACGAGCGCGGGTTGCCGCGGCTCCAGATCCCGGGCGGGACCTCTCGTCGGCGCGAGCGTGTGGGGCGCCTTGCCCCATCTCCCGCCGCGGCTTGATCGACCTCAATGCGGCGCCGCCCGGCTGGGTCCAGGCTCGCCCGACGACAACGTGGAGGAGATCCGATGCCAACCGCAGCAGCGAAGCGGCTCGGGCTCGGGCTGGCGATGACGCTCGGGCTGGTCACGGCGGCGCTTGCCGCCGACGAGCGGGTGTCACCGGGCCAGGGCCCGATGGGTCCGGGCATGATGCAGGGCCAGGGGTCGATGGGCCCGGGCATGATGCAGGGTCAGCGGCCGATGGGTCCGGGCATGATGCAGGGTCAGGGGCCGATGGGCCCGGGCATGATGCAGGGCCAGGGGCCGATGGGACCGGGGATGATGCAGGGCCAGGGTGCGATGGGCCCTGGCATGATGCAGGGCCAGGGGCCGATGGGTCCCGGCATGATGCAG
>DASUSF010000011.1:0-3249 GCA_036375275.1 Geminicoccaceae bacterium
CGGGATGCGGCCGTCGCCGCCGTCGGGGAACAGCATGTCGACCACGTGCTTGCCGACGTCCCGCCCCTGGCCGTGGGTCGGCGCGAGGTGCATGCGGAAGCCTGGCCCGGCGTTGACCTCGACGACGCCCGCGGACTGCTCCTCGAGCGGCCGGGTCAGGGTCTCGGCCAGGAGGTCGATGCCGATGATGTCCAGCCCGATCAGCCGGCCGATCCGCTCGGCCGCATACTTCACCTCCGGATGGACGTCGTCGGTGAGGTCGGTCGCCGTGCCGCCGGTCGAGAGATTCGCCGTCGACTTCAGGTAGACGACCTCGCCGTCCGGGATCACGCTCGCCATGGTCAGGCCGGCCTGGCCGATCAGGCGCTCGGTCTGCTGGTCGACCTGGATCTGGGTGAGCAGGTTCTCGTGGCCGACGCCGCGCCGGGGGTCCCGGTTCTCCCGCTCGATCAGCTCTCGAAGCGTGGACCGGCCGTCGCCGATGACGTGCGCCGGCCGCCTTCGCGCGGCGGCCACCAGCCTGCCGTCGATCACCAGGAGGCGATGGTCCTCGCCCTTGATGTACTGCTCGACGACCACCGTCTCGTTCCGCGCCCGGGCGGCGTCGTAGGCCTCGCGCAGCTCGGCCTCATTGGTGATGTTGGTGCTGACGCCGCGGCCGTGGTTGCCGATCAGCGGCTTCACGGCGAGCGGGTAGCCGATCGCCGCCGCGGCTTGAAGCGCCTCCTCGAAGGACTGGCAGGTCTGGCCCTTCGGCACGGGGATGCCGGCGTCGCCGAGGATCTGCTTGGTCCAGTCCTTGTCGTCGGCGATCGAGTGGCCGATGATCCCGGTCCTCCAGGTGACGGTGGCCTGGAAGCGCTGCTGCTTGTGGCCGTGGCCGAGCTGGATGTGGCTGGTGTTCTCGCTCAGCCGGTACCAGGGGATGTTCCGGCGCTTCGCCGCGTCGACGATCGAGGCGGTCGACGGGCCGAGCATGTGGGCGTCGCGCACCTCCTTCAGCCGGTCGATCGCCGGCTGCAGCTCGATGTCGCGCTCGGCGAAGAGACGCTCGACGATGTCCACCGCCTCGCGCCCCGCCGCCAGCCCGCAGGCCTCGTCGCGGTAGCGGTAGACGACGTTGTAGACCCCGGGCTCGTAGCTATCGACGGTCTTGCCGTAGCCGACCGAGAACCCGATCAGGTTCTGCAGCTCGATCGCCACGTGCTCGACCACATGCCCCGCGAAAGTGCCGCGTTCGACGCGCTGCAGGAAGCCCCCGGGCTCGCCGACCGAGCACCGATGCCCGTGCAGGCTCGGCACGAGCTCCCGCAGGCGGGCGGCCATGGCGGGGACCCTGTCGCTCGGACGGTCCTCGAGCTCGCCGATGTCCAGCCGCAGCAAGATGGCCGGATAGCGGCTAAAGTAATTCGGCCCTCGGAGTGCGCGATGTGCCAGTATTCTCAAGATGGAGTTCCAATGCGGGGGTCAGCTCGTGCGCCTGGAGGTAGCGGCGTGCCCGGATGTCGTAGCCGCAGCCGCTGATCAGCGCGTGCATGACGACGTGCTCGACGGCGACCGGCTCGCCATCGTTGATCTCCGCCACATTAGAGCTTTCGAGGTTGCAGCTGTCGACCACGATCACGTGGCCCGGCCCGATCGCTTCCAGGATCTGGCCGTGGTGAACGATCACCCCGGCGTCCTCGCCGAGGCCGACCCCGATGTATTCCGGGTTGGTGGCGCCGACTTCCATCAGCCGGGTGAACCGGCCGCGCTCGAGAAAATGGCTGTCGATCACGATCCCGTGGACGAACGCCAGACCGCTGCTCATCTTCACCGCGCCCTTGCGCAGCGCGTCGGCGGCGGCCCCGTTGTAGATCATCGTCGCCGACATGGCGGCGGCCCCGGCGCTGGTGCCGGCCACCACGGCCCCCTCGGCGTAGCGCGCGCGGATCGCCTCCAGCACGGGCGAGCCGCCGAGCACGTTGGTCAGGCGCAGCTGATCGCCGCCCGTGAAGAAGATCGTGCCGCAGCGGCGGATGATCTCGACCGCGTCCCGCCCGCGCGCGGCCTCGCGCGTCCGCACGTCGAGATGGTAGACCCGCGACGCCCCGAGCCGCTCGAACGCCTTCTCGTAGAGCGGGACCACCGCCTCGGGGAATCCGCTCGCCGTGGCGAGCACCGCGACGTCCTTGTTGTCCGGCGGCGCCAGGGCGAAAAGACGGCGGAGAATCGCCAGATCCGAGGTCTTGTCCTCGGCGCCGCCGATCGCGACCAGATGCCCCCGGCCGGCGGAGCGATCGGGGCTCACGGCGTGCTCGCCGCCGCTGCTACGACGCCTCTCATGACGGGGAGACATGCTTTCGGGCTTGGCTGGAGAGGACTGCGCGAAGATCCGGCGGTGCCGGTAGGGCCTCGAGCGCATGACCCATGACGACGGACGGTCCAGAGGATGCGGCAACGACCCGATTCCCTGTAGACACCGTCGTTTATCAACGCGTTCGCAACCGGAACTGTCAAGGCATTTACCTCTTGGCGGCCGCATGGCGCGGTCGCCTGCGCACGCTTCCGCGTCACAGGAGAGCAGAAAGTGGTAAAGGTGCCGGTAACGGGCGCCGGCGAGCGCGCGGCCGGCGACCAGACCCTTCAGGCTTCGGTCCGTACCCGTTGCGCGGACCTCGGCGGGGCTCGCGATGCTGACGCTGCTCAGGACGGCCGGGATCTATGCACCAGGGCGATCGGATGCCACGGACATCCTGTTCGGCCACGATCGCGTCGCCGCGGTCGGTCGGGACCTGAGCGTCCCCGCCGACTGGCCGGTCGAGGTGGTCGAGGTGCCCGGGCTCACCGCCGTGCCGGGCTTCATCGACCAGCACGTCCATGCCACCGGCGGCGGCGGCGAGGGCGGGTTCGCGACCCGATGCCCGGAGATTTCGGCGGAGGCGATCGCCAGGCGCGGCATCACGACCATCGTCGGCGTGCTCGGCACCGACGGCATCAGCCGTTCGCCGGCGGACCTGCTGGCGAAGGTGCGCGGCCTGCGCGCCGAGGGCATCGACGCCTACATGTATACCGGCGCCTACCGGGTACCGCCGCCGACCCTCACCGGCGACATCCAGCGCGATCTGACCTGGATCCCCGAGGTGCTGGGCGTGGGCGAGATCGCGATCTCCGACCACCGCTCCAGCCAGCCCACCCAGGACGAGATCGCGCGCCTCGTGGCCGACGCCCGGGTCGGCGCGATGCTCGCCGGCAAGCGTGGCATCTGCC
>DASUSF010000012.1:0-2165 GCA_036375275.1 Geminicoccaceae bacterium
TGAACAGCTTGTCGGCCGCGCCCCGGTGCACGACCTTGGTGTCGCCGGTCACGATCTCGACCCCCGCCTCGGCGGCGGCTTCGGCCATCGAAGCGACCACCCGGCGGAGGGTCTCGAGCGGCAGGCCCTCCTCGATGATCATGCCGGCGGTCAGGTAGAGCGGCCGGGCGCCGCCGACCGCGAGGTCGTTGACGGTGCCGCAGACCGCGAGCCGGCCGATGTCGCCACCGGGAAAGAACAGCGGGTCGACGACGTAGCCGTCGGTGGTCAGCGCCAGCCGATCACCCTTCGCAAGCGCGCCGAGGTCGAGCGTCGCCTGGTCCTCGAGCGGGCGAAGAAGGGGATTGTCGAAGGCGCCGACGAACACGTCCTCGATCAGGTCGCGCATCGCCTTGCCGCCGCCGCCGTGGGCGAGCGTGATCGACGGCAGGGTCACCCGCGCGCGGCGGCGCGGGCCAGCCGTCATGCGGGCGCGGGCGCGGGCTCCCGCTCGCGCTGGCCGTACTGGTAGGCGGCGGCGCAGGCGCCCTCCGAGGACACCATGAGCGCGCCGAGTGGCGTCTCCGGCGTGCAGGCCGTCCCGAACACCCGGCACTGGCGCGGCCGGATCAGGCCTTTCAGGACCTCGCCGCACTGGCAGACCGCGGGGTCGACCACCTTGACGTCGGGCACCGGGAACCTGCGCTCGGCGTCGAACCGGGCGTAGGTATCGGTGATGCGCACGCCGGAGCGCGGGATCGAGCCGAGGCCGCGCCACTCGAAGTGCTCGCGCACCTCGTAGACCCGGCGGATCGCATCGAGCGCGTGACGATTGCCCTCGTCGGCGACCACGCGGGTGTACTGGTTCTCGATCTCGGCCCGGCCGTCCCGGATCTGGCGCAGCACCATCATCAGCGACTGCAGGATGTCGAGTGGTTCGAAGCCAGCCACGACGAAGGGCTTGCGGTATTGCCGCGCGATGAAGCCGTAGGGCTCGGTGCCGATCACCATGCTGACGTGGCCGGGACCGATGAAGCCATCGAGCGCGAGGTCGGGCTCTTCCAGCAGCGCCTTCAGTGTCGGCACGATCGTGATGTGGTTGCAGAAGACCGAGAAGTTGGTGATGCCGTCGGCCTCGGCCTGGAGCACGGTGAAGGCGGTGCTCGGCATGGTGGTGTCGAAGCCGAGGCCGAAGAAGACCACCTCGCGCTCCGGATGCCGGCGGGCGAGGGCGAGCGCGTCGAGCGGCGAGTAGACGATCCGGACGTCGGCGCCATCCGCCTTCGCCTGGAGCAGGCTCTTCCTGGAGCCGGGCACGCGGACGGCGTCGCCGAAGGTCGCGAAGATCACCTCCGGCCGCTCGGCGAGCGCCACGCAGTCGTCGACCCGGCCGGTCGGGAGCACGCAGACCGGACAGCCCGGACCGTGGACCAGCTCGATCGAGGCCGGCAGCATCTGCTCCAGGCCGAAGCGGAAGATGGTGTGGGTGTGGCCGCCACACACTTCCATGATCTGGAGCGGTCGCTCCCGCGCGAGATCGCCCATGAGCCGCTCGATCTCGCGCAGCAGCCTCTCCGCCTTGGCGGGATCGCGGAACTCGTCGATGAACTTCACGGGATTCTTCCCCTCCGCCCGGACGGGATGCGTCAGCCGGGCGATGCCTGCATCGCGCCGATCTCCTCCTGCAGCTCGCCGAGCCCGGCGAGGATGCGGAGCGTCTCCGCCGCCTCGCGCTCGTCGATCACGCTCATCGCGAAGCCGACGTGGACCAGGACCCACGCGCCGAGCAGGTCGGAGGGATCGGCCCCCTCGTCGAGCACGCAGGCGAGGCTCACCTTGCGCCGCACTCCGTCGAAGTCGGCGAGCGCGATCCCGGACGTCGCATCGACGATCTCGGTGATGCGGCCCGGAATCCCTAGGCACATGCGCTGATCGCCCCTTTCGCGGTCGCGGCCGCGACGGCCGCCTGACCCACCGACAGCCCGCCGTCGTTCGCCGGCAGCCTCCGGTGAGAGAACACCCGGAAGCCGCGCCGCGCAAGCACCGCCCGGAGCGCGCGGAGCAGGAAGGCGTTCTGGAACGCGCCGCCGGAAAGCACGACCGGCTGAGCGCGAAGATCCGGCTCGCGGTCCAGGACATGCTGGGTCATGGCGAGGATCGCGTGCACCAGGCCGACGTGGAAGCGG
>DASUSF010000013.1:0-12386 GCA_036375275.1 Geminicoccaceae bacterium
CGCTTCGTTCTATTTCATTCATCTCGACGCGAGCCTGCGCCGTTCAAACAATCTGCCGGCCGGCGTCGGCGGCGAGGCCTGGCAGGTGCACGGCGGCGGCTTCTACCGGATGCAGAAGTACCTGGTCGCGCCGGCCGAGCTCCCGGACGAGCTGACCTGGTTCAAGTGGGAGGCGTACACGACCTGGCTGTCCGGGTTCGGGCTGATGGCCGTGGTCTACTACCTCGGCGCGGAGGTCTTCCTGGTCGACCGGGACGTCCTCGACCTCCCGGCGTGGCTCGCGGTGCTGATCAGCGCCGCTTCCCTCGGGCTCGGCTGGCTCGGCTACGACGCCCTCTGCCGGTCCCGGATCGGGCGCGACACCGGCCGCCTCGCGCTCGCCCTGTTCGCAGCCCTGGTCGCCGCCGCCTTCCTGTTCGCGCAGCTGTTCAGCGGGCGCGCCGCCTACCTCCACGCCGGCGCCCTGATCGGCACGATGATGGTCGGCAACGTGCTGTTCGTGATCATCCCGAACCAGAAGGTCGTGGTCGCCGACCTGATCGCCGGGCGGACGCCGGACCCGCGCCTCGGCGCCGAGGCCAAGCAGCGCTCGCTGCACAACAACTACCTGACGCTGCCGGTCGTGTTCACGATGATCAGCAACCACTATCCGATGACCTTCGGCACCCGTTGGAGCTGGCTGATCTTCGCGGGCGTGCTGGTGGTCGGCGGGCTGGTGCGGCACTGGTTCAACCTCGGCCACGCCGGGCGGCCGCGCCCGCTCTGGCTCTGGCCGGCGGCGGCGGCGGGGACCGCGCTGATCGTCGCCCTGTCGCTGCCCCGGACCTCCGGCTCCGACGGCGAGGCGCTGGCCGCGGTCGGGATCGCCGAGGTCCGGCCGATCATCGCCGAGCGCTGCGCGGTCTGCCACAGCCGGACGCCCGCGATGGACGGCTTCGAGGTCCCGCCGATGGGCCTCACCTTCGACAGCGCCCGCGAGATCGTCGCCGCGGCCGGGCCGATCCACGCCCAGGCGGTGCTGAGCCGGGCGATGCCGCCCGGCAACCTGACCGGCCTGACCGAGGAGGAGCGGGCCGTGCTCGCCCGCTGGGTCGAGGCCGGGGCGCCGGCCGAGTGATGGCCCGGCCGCCGCTCCGCCGCGCCCTCCGCGGCCGGGTCGTCGACTTCACGGCCGATCCGGCCGAGGCCGGCGCGGGCGCGCTCCGCGACCATCCGGACGGCCTCGTGATCATCGAGCAGGGTCGGATCGCCGCCGCCGGCGCGGCATCCGACCTGCTCGCCCGGGTCAAGCCCGGGACCCGGGTCGACCACTACCCGGGCTGCCTGATCCTCCCGGGGCTGATCGACGTCCACATCCACTACCCGCAGACCCAGGTGATCGCGAGCTACGGCGCCCGGCTGCTCGAGTGGCTCGAGAAGTACACCTTCGTGGAGGAGCAGCGCTTCGCCGAGCGCGGCCACGCCGAGCGGGTCGCCGCCTTCTTCCTGGACGAGCTGCGCCGGAACGGCACCACCACCGCCGCGGTCTACTGCACGACCCACCCGGAGTCGGTCGACGCCTTCTTCCAGGCGGCCGAGGCGCGCAACATGCGCACGGTCGCGGGCAAGATGATGATGGACCGGAACGCCCCCGACGCCCTCCTCGACGGCGGCCAGCGCGGCTACGACCAGACCAAGGCGCTGATCAAACGCTGGCACGGGCGGGGCCGGCAGGGCTACGCGATCACGCCGCGCTTCGCGGTCACCTCGTCCGACTTCCAGCTCGAGATGACCGGGGCGCTGGTGCGCGAGCACCCGGACTGCCTGATGCAGACCCACCTCGCCGAGAACGACCTCGAGATCCGGGCCGCCGCCGAGCTCTTCCCCTGGGCCGCGAGCTACACCCAGATCTACGACCGCTACGGCCTGCTCGGCCCGCGCTCGATCTTCGGCCACTGCCTGCATCTCGCGGACGACGAGGTCGACCGGCTGCGCGAGGCCGGCGCCGTCGCCGCCTTCTGCCCGACCTCGAACCTGTTCATCGGCAGCGGCCTGTTCGACCTCGCGCGGATGGACCGGGCGGGGGTGCGGGTCGGCCTCGCCACCGACGTCGGCGGCGGGACCAGCTACTCCATGCTCCGGACCGCCGCCGAGGCCTACAAGGTGCTGCAGCTCCGCGGCCAGAACCTGGACGCGGCGCGCGCCTTCTACATGATGACCCTCGGCAACGCCCGGGCGCTCGCCCTCGACGACCGGATCGGCTCGTTCACCCCCGGCCACGAGGCCGACGTCGTGGTGCTCGATCCGGCCGCGACCCCCGCCATGGCGCACCGCATGGAGCGGGCCGGGGACGACCTCGACCTGACCCTGTTCGTCCTCATGACCATGGGCGACGACCGCGCCGTCCGGCAGGTCTATCTGATGGGCGAGCCGGCGGGCGCCTGAGCCGCGCGGCAGCGGGTGCGCTCAGCCGATGACCGGGCCGATGAGCGCCGGGCCGATGACGCGGGGGTGGAGCCAGAGCAGGAGCCCGTAGCCGAGCAGGCCGAGGAGGAGCGGCGGCGCGAGCTCGCGCGGCACCAGCCGCTCGTGCCCGCGGAGGACGGCGAGGAACGGGACGACGCCGACCGCGCGACGCTCGCCTGGCGCGGTCCGGGCGTTCTTCACCAGGGCGACCAGCGCGATCAGCGCCATCCCCCCGAATAGGAGGACGTGACGGCCGCTGCCGAGGTTCAGGAGGTGGAGCACGGTCCAGAGCAGCAGGCCGAGGCTGCCCGGCGCGACCGTGATCCGGTAGACGCCGCTCGGCACCGGTCCCGGCCTCTGGATCAGTCGCCCGGCGACGAGGAAGGTCGCCAGCGGCATCAGACCGAGCGCCGCGGACCGCCCCCAGACGGGCGGCAGGTAGAGCCAGATCCCGGGGTCGGCGCGCTGGAACGCGATGATCACCCAGATCAGGATGACGAGGGAGAGGGCGCCGTAGGCGGCGAAGAAGGTCGCGCGACCGAACCGCTCGATCAGCCTGGCGCGCACCGGCGGCGCCGACGGCAGGACGTGGCTCAGGATCAGCAGCAGAACCGCGGCCGCGAGCTCGACCATGTGCGCCCGGAGCGATCAGGCCGCCTGCCGGGTCCCCCGCCGGGCCTGCCAGAGGTCGCGGGCGAGCATGTCCGCGTCGGCCATGGCCTCTGCGCGCCCGAGCAGACGGAGCACGAGCGCGGTCGTGCCGGTCACCGCCGCCTCGGGGCCGGCCGCGCGCCACTCCCCCTGCCAGAGCGCACGCAGCCGCACCGGATCGAGCGGCTCCTTCCGCCAGGCATGGGCCTCCGCCGAGATCGCCGGCCAGACCTCCTCGACGATGGCGCCGTCTCCGACGACGAGGGTCCGGCACGGCTTCTCCGGGTTGCGTTGCCCCTCGCCGCCGCCGCCCTTGAAGACCACCGCGCGCGGCTGGCCGAGCATGAGGGCGGTGTCGGCGTGCAGCGGAGCGTAGTTGGGGTGGAAGACCCCCTGGATCTGGGCCGGCGCGGCGGCCGGGTTGAGCTCGCGGGCGAGCGAGTTGACCGGCGAGCGGAGGCCGAGCAGCGGCCTGAGCTCGAACAGCCGCGCGAGCTCCGGGAGCATGACCTCGAGCGGCAGGTAGGCGAGCCGGGTCGCGTCGAGCTGCCGCAGGGCGTCGTCCGCCGAGCCCGCGACCGGCACGCCGAGCGCCGCGAGCGCCTTGGGTGTGGTCGCCTCACCCTCGCCGCTGATGCCGTGGATCAGGATCCGCACCCCCTGATCCGCGAGCAGGCGCGCGGCGAGCAGAAAGTAGGGGAGCTGCTTGTGCCGGTCGGCGTAGGACGGCCAGTCGAGATCGGCCGAGAGGCCGGATGGCGCCCCGATCCGTGCGCGCGCCGCGCGGACGAAGCCCGCGAGCTCGCCCGCGGTCTCGGTCCGGTAGCGCAGCACGAGGAGCATGGCGCCGAGCTGCACCGGCTCGACCCGGCCATCCAGGATCATCGCCATCGCATCCTCGGCCTCGTCCGGCTCGAGCGGTCGGCCGAGGGTCGGTCCGCGGGCGATGGCGCGGAGGTGGCTGGCGAATGGATGCATGCTGCGGCTCCTCGGTTGCTCCGGTCACGGTCCGCCCGCCCCCGGACGCTGGCTCGCCCGCGCGCCCGCGGCCTTGACCTCGGTCAACGATCACGCGCCCCCGGGATCGACCGACCGCCGGCCGAGCATCGGCCCGTAGCCCGCCACGAACAGCAGGAAGGCGCCGCCCCAGAGCAGGCTCGCGAGCATGAGCAGCAGCGCGCTCGCAGGCAACGCCGGCGCCACCACCCGGAGCAGCGAGCCGGCCACGACCAGGACGTAGATCAGGACCGTCAGCCGGCCGGCGGTCAGCGGCCGCCCGGTGTGGCCGAGGCTAGCCCGGGTCATGACCGCGAGCGTCATGGTCCCGATCGCGCCGGCGGTCAGCGCGTGCAGCGCGGCGAGCGGGATCGGCAGGAGGCCCAGCCCCTCGAGCCCGAGCAGAAGCAGGCCGAGCGCGAGCCAGCCGTAGCCGACGTGCAGGATCAGGACCAGCGGCTCGGCGGCCGTCCGCGTCCCCCGCCAGCGCGCGAGCCGGAGGAGGTGCAGCGCGCCGGCGACCGAGAGGAGCGCGGCCGCGGGCACGGCGTCCGGCGCCACCGCCCAGGCGAGCAGCGCGACCACAAGGAGGGCCAGGGCCAAGAGGTCGAACCGGCCGAACGGTGCCGGCAGGATCTCCTGCCCTTGCTTGACCAGCCAGTTCCGGGTGAAGCTCGGCGTCACCCGGCCGCCGATCAGGCCGATCAGGATCAGCACGGCCGCGAGGCCGAGGCGGATGCCGAGCTCGGCGGTCCCGAGCCCGAGGGCCGGCTCGAGATGGGTCAGCAGGTTGGCGAGGGCGAGCCCGGTTAGGAGCGCCGCGACGGGGAGGTTCCGCCAGTTCCGCCCGGACGCGATCTCGCGCAGCACCAGCGCGGCGAGCGTCCCGAGGAAGCCGACGTCGAGAACAAGCGCGAGACCGGCGCCGACCAGCTCCGACGCGACCACAGCGAGCCGGCCGGCGAACCAGAGCCCGGACAGCGCGACGAGCGGCCAGCCGCCGATCGGCAGCCGGCCGGTCCAGTTCGGGATCGCGGTGAGCGCGAACCCCGCGATGATCGCGCCGGCATAGCCGAACAGCATCTCGTGCTGGTGCCAGAGCAGGGGCCCGAACGCGCTCGGGATCTCGATCCGGCCGGAGAGCGCGGCGACCCAGAGGGCGAGCGCCACCGGCGCGAGCGACGCCCCGCCGAGAAAGAAGGGTCGGAAGCCGTTCTGCAGCACCGGCAATCGGGCGAGCCGGCCCGCATGCGCTCGTCGCCCCGGGGGCGGCCTGGATCGGGAAGCCTGGCGCGGCATGATGGATACCACTCGTTGCGCTCGCTCGCGGCCGATGATGGTCCGGACGAGGGTCGAAGCCGTGCCCCGACCCGTCGTTGACCGACGTCAAGCACCGCCCCGGAGACGGCCGGCTCTCGGCCCGCCTGGCGGTGCAAGCGGCGCCGCCACCAGCATCGTTGCCCCGGCTCGCGCCGCCCCGGATGCCGGCGTGGTGGCGCCCCCGCCTTGACCGGGATCAAGGCGAGCGCCCGGCCGGCGGCCCAGGCTCCGCACCGGACGACTGGATGCGGGTGATGAGACGGCTCGGCCGACGCCGGTTCCTCAGCCTGATCGCGGCGCCGGCGGCGATCGCGCTGCCGGGCGCGGGCGGAGCACGGCCGGAAGCGGTCCGCTGGCAGGGGACCGCGCTCGGCGCCAGGGCGAGCCTCGTGATGGGCGGGATCGACGCGGCGCGCGGCCGGCGCCTGATCGGCCACGTCCTCGCCGAGATCGACCGGCTGGAGCGGATCTTCAGCCTGCACCGCGCGGACTCCGCTCTCAGCCTCCTCAACCGCCAGGGTCGGCTCACCACGCCACCGCAGGAGCTGGTCGACGTCCTCGCCGAGGCCGCCCGGATCCACCGCCTCTCGGGTGGCGCGTTCGACGTCACGATCCAGCCCCTATGGCGGCTGCACGCCGGTCACTTCGCCCGCCCGCAAGCGCCGGCCACCGGCCCGTCCGCCGCGGCCGTCGCGCAGGCCCGCGAGCGGACCGGCTTCGAGCAGGTCGAGATCGGGCCGGACGAGATCCGCTTCGCCCGGCCGGGCATGGCGATCACCCTCAACGGGATCGCCCAGGGGACGGTCACCGACCGCATCGCCGACCTGCTGCGGGGCGAGGGCCTCGAGCACGTCCTGATCGACATGGGCGAGATCGCGGCGACCGGCCACCACCCCTCCGGCCGGGCGTGGTCGATCGGCCTGGGCGCGGCCGGCCGGCTCGAGCTGCGTGACGCCGCCGTCGCGACCACCGACCCCCGGGGCACCACCTTCGACGCGGCGGGCCGGCACCACCACCTGCTCGATCCCCGGACCGGCCGGAGCAGCGGGCACGCCCGCCGCGTGACGGTGGTGGCGCCGCGGGCGAGCCTCGCCGACGCGCTCTCGACGGCGCTCGCCGTCATGCCACCCGAGGAAGCCGGTCGGGTGCGGCGCCGGCTCGATGGTTCGGTCCGGATCCTCGATGCCGCCGCGCACGTCTAGAGCAATTTCCGACGAGACAGAACCGCGTCCAACCGCGACGCCCTTCCGCTCATCGGAGGAAAATTGCTCTGTCGCAATGAATCAGAGCGGCGGTCGGCAGGCGACGCTCGCCGCGACGCGCACCCTGGGCTAGTCTAGGATCGCACGCGGATCAGGAGGAGGCAGGCGATGCAGAACGCGTTCGACGAGATCGCGCGGGCGCTGGAAGCGTACTTCGACGGCTTCCACGAAGGCGACGTCGGCAAGCTCGAGCAGATCTTCGCGCCCTGTGCGCATCTGTACTCGGCCGCGAACGGCGCGCTTCAGGACGACCCCATGGACGCGGTCTACGCGCGCGTCCGGGCGCGCACGGCCCCGGCGGCCAAGCGGCAGAAGCGGCAGGACCGGATCGTCACGATCGACCTCGCGGGGCCGGAGATGGCGCTCGCCAAGGTCCAGCTCGCGATCGGGCCGAAGCTGTTCACCGACCACCTGAGCCTGCTCAGACTCGAGGGCCGCTGGCGGATCATCTCGAAGACGTACACCTACGTGCCGATCGAGGTCGAGGTCGAGCCGGGCGCGGTCGCGGCGGAATAGGGCGCCGGCCACCGGCGCTCACAGCCCAGGCGAGAGGCCCGGCCGCCGCTCGGGCGGCTGGAACATGCCGAGGCAGCCGGCGAGCGGCACGCCCAAGGGCGTGGTCCGGAAAGCGACCAGCGCCCCCTGATCCTCGAGCCGGCCGACGAAGCCCGCTTCCTCGCCGTACGCCTCCCAGCTCCAGCCGCCGAGCGCGGGGCCGATCGGGCGCCCGCCCGCGGCGACGATCATGGCATAGGAGCCGGCCTCGCCGGTGCCGGGCGGGAAGGCGACGTAGAGCCGGCCGCTCGCCTCCGCCGGCAGCATCATCAGCCGGACGGCGAGCGCCGCGGCGGCCAGCCAGATCAGGACGAAGCCGAGCACGATCAGGGTCATGGCGAGCGGGCCGGTGCCGTCGCGGCCGCCGGCGCGCGCCCGACCATCCGCGCCAGCCCCGATCCCGAAGGTCGTGCCGCCGTCCATCCCGGCGGCCCGGCTACTCCGCCGCCTGCGACATCGCCTCGGGCGCGTCCTCGATCGCATCGTAGGCGGCGAGCGCCGCGATGTTCAGGATGTCCGAGAGCGAGGCGTTCATCGGCAGGATCTGCACCGGCCGCGACAGGCCGAGCAGGATCGGGCCGATCACCGTGCCGCCCCCGAGCTGGCGGAGCACCGAGGAGCTGATGTGCGCGGTGTGCAGCGCCGGCATGATCAGGATGTTGGCCGGCCCGGACAGGCGGCAGAACGGGTAGAGCGCCATCAGCTCGGGATCGAGCGCGACGTCGGCCGACATCTCGCCGTCGTACTCGAAGTCCACGTTGCGCCGGTCGAGCTCGCTGATCGCGTCCGAGACCCGCATCGCCTTCTCGACCCGCCGGTTGCCGAAGGTCGAGAAGGAGAGCAGCGCGACCCGGGGGGTGAAGCCCATGCGGCGCGCCGTCTTCGCGGTCTGGATCGCGATGTCGGCGAGCTCCTCGCGGTTCGGCAGCTCGTGCACCGTGGTGTCGGCGATGAACACGGTCCGCCCCCGAGCGACCATCACCGTCAGCCCGAACATGCGCTCGCCGGGGCGCGCGTCGATCACCTTGCGGACGTCGCGGAGCGCGCTCGTGTAGTTGCGGGTCAGGCCGGTGACCATCGCATCGGCGTCGCCGAGCGCCACCATGCAGGCGCCGAACACGTTCCGGTCCTGGTTCACCTGCCGCTGGCAGTCGCGCAGCAGCATCCCCTGGCGCTGGACCCGCCGGTACAGGAACTCGGCGTAGGCGGCGTTCCGGTCGGACAGCCGGGCGTTGTGGATCTCCAGCCCGTCCGGAAGCTTCTGGCCCATGGTGGCGAGGGTGTCCGCGATCCGCTCCTCGCGGCCGATCAGGACGGGAGTGCCGAGGCCGTTGTTCTTCCAGGCGATCGCGGCGCGGATGGTCCGCTCCTCCTCGCCCTCGGCGAAGACCACCCGCTTCGGCTGCGCCCGGACGCGGTCGATGATCAGCTGCATCCGGCTGGCGGTCGGATCGAGCCGGGCGCGCATCTCGTCGATGTACCGGTCGATGTCGACGATCGGCTTCCGGGCGACGCCGCTGCCCATCGCCGCGCGCGCCACCGCGGGTGGCACGTGCGTGATCAGCCGGGGATCGAACGGCGTCGGGATCAGATAGTCCGGGCCGTAGCGGAGCCGCCGGTGCTGATAGGCGGCGCTGACCTCGTCCGGCACGTCCTCGCGGGCGAGGGCCGCGATCGCGTAGGCGGCCGCGATCTTCATGGCGTCGTTGATGGTGGTCGCGCGGACGTCGAGCGCGCCCCGGAAGATGTAGGGAAAGCCGAGGACGTTGTTGACCTGGTTGGGGTAGTCCGAGCGCCCGGTCGCGATGATCGCGTCGGGGCGGACCTCCTTCGCGGCCTCGGGGCGGATCTCGGGGTTGGGGTTGGCCATGGCGAAGATGATCGGGTTCTTCGCCATCGACTGCACCATCTCGGGCGTGAACGCGCCGGCCGCCGAAAGGCCGAAGGCGACGTCGGCGCCGCGCAGCGCGTCCTCGAGGGTGCGCGCGTCGGTCTCGACCGCGTGCGCCGACTTCCACTGGTTCATGCCGGCCTCGCGGCCCTTGTAGACCACGCCGCGGGTGTCGCAGATGATCGCGTTGTCGTGCGGCATCCCCATCGCCTTGAGGAGGTCGAGGCAGGCGATCGAGGCGGCGCCGGCGCCGTTGATCACCAGCCTGGCGTCGCTGAGCGAGCGGCCGGTGCAGTCGAGGGCGTTGATCAGCCCGGCCGCGGCGATGATCGCGGTGCCGTGCTGGTCGTCGTGGAACACCGGGATGTCCATCAGCTCGCGGAGCTGCTGCTCGATGATGAAGCAGCCGGGCGCCTTGATGTCCTCGAGGTTGATCCCGCCGAAGGTCGGACCGAGCAGCTTGACGCAGTTGACGAACGCGTCGACGTCCTCGGTGTCGACCTCGAGGTCGATCGCGTCGATGTCGGCGAAGCGCTTGAACAGGACCGACTTGCCCTCCATCACCGGCTTGGCCGCGAGCGCGCCGAGGTTGCCGAGGCCGAGCACCGCGGTGCCGTTCGAGATCACCGCCACGAGATTGCCCTTGGCGGTGTAGTCGAACGCCTTGGCCGGGTTCTTCTGGATTTCGAGACACGGCGCGGCGACGCCGGGCGAATAGGCGAGCGAGAGGTCGCGCTGGGTGGTCAGCGGCTTGGTCGCGATCACCTCGATCTTGCCGGGCCGGCCCGACCGGTGCAGCTCGAGCGCCTCTTCGTCCGTCACCCGGATCTGGTCGTCGCCCTCGCCGCCTCGTGTCCGCTCGTCCATGTCAAGTCCCCAGGCTCCGGGTGCGCGCGTTGGTGCCGGCATGGCGGTTCGCGCGTCGTTCGAACCGCGAAGCTTACCCCCGGCGTGGCGAACGAGGCGAGGTGAAAAAGCGTTACCTTCGCGCGACCGGAGCGCAGGATCTTGAACCGGCCGCGCCGATCCACATCTTCCGGCCGACAAGTCGGGTCCCGATTCCATGAACATGATGCGCACCGCCCTCCTGCTCGCCGCGATGACGGCGCTGTTCCTGGGGGTGGGCTACCTGATTGCCGGCCAGCAGGGGGCGCTGATCGCGTTCTTCGTGGCGCTGGCCATGAACGGCTTCGCCTACTGGAACTCCGACAAGATGGTGCTGCGCATGCACAATGCGCGGCCGGTCGATCGCAGCTCGGCGCCCGAGCTCTACCAGCTGGTGGCCGACCTCGCCCGGCGGGGCGAATTGCCGATGCCCAAGGTCTACCTGATCGAGACCGACCAGCCGAATGCCTTCGCCACCGGGCGCGATCCCAGCCACGCCGCGGTCGCCGTCACCCGCGGCCTGATCCAGGCGTGCAACCGCGAGGAGCTGGCCGGCGTGATCGCGCACGAGCTCGCGCATGTGAAGCACCGCGACACCCTGATCATGACCATCACCGCGACGCTGGCCGGCGCGATCGGCTTCCTCAGCCAGTTCGCCTTCTTCTTCGGCATGGGGCGCGACAACCGGAACCCGCTCGGGCTGATCGGCACGCTGGCGATGATGATCCTCGCCCCGCTCGCCGCGATGATGGTGCAGATGGCGATCAGCCGGACCCGGGAATATGCCGCCGACCGCGGCGGGGCGGAGATCTGCGGCCACCCGATCTGGCTCGCGTCCGCGCTCAGGAAGATCGAGCAGATCGCGCGCGCCGTGACCAACCCGACGGCCGAGCGCAACCCCGCGAGCGCCCACCTGTTCATCGTCAACCCGCTGAGGCTGGGCGGCGTCGACGGGCTGTTCCGGACCCATCCGCCGACCGAGGAGCGGGTGCGGCGGCTGCGCGAGCTGGCCGAGGTGCCGTCGAACGGCCCGACCGGGCGCCAGGGCTTCGGCGAGGCCGGTCCCTGGGCGGCGCCGCCGCCACGCCCGGCGCGGCGCGGGATGCGCGGCCCCTGGGGCTGACGCTCGGGTCAGAAGACCCGCACTTCAGCTCCCGAGGTCCGTGACGTCGATGTCGGCCTCGTATTCGAGCAGCCGGCTGGCGATCAGGGCTGGCTTCAGAAGGTGCGCTCGGCTCGGGCAGGATCGAAAAGAAGCTGCGCAAGCATCATCAAGCAAGCCCGCCCCACCTCGCCCTATCCTGCCTGCGGGTGTCGTCGGCGCCCGGGGCGACGTGATCCGTGCTATGGCAGGAGTGTCTTTTGAGGGGCGCGAGACATGCCAACCTTCACGGCGTACATCGAATATGACGAGGAGACGCGGCTATACGTCGGCACGGTGCCGGGCGTTCCAGGCGCGCACACTCAGGGAGCGACGCTCGAGGAGCTGGACGAGAACCTGCGGGAGGTGCTCGAGCTCTGTCTGGAAGAGGGAGTCGACGTGCCGACGTCGGCCGCAAGATTCGTGGGCCTGCACCAGATCGAGGTCGGCTAGTTGCCGCGTCTGCATCCGAGAAGCCGGAGTCGGCGCGCAGCAGGATCTTGACCCGCGGCCAACGGGTCCGGATCTGGCCGACGATCCGCGGCACCTCCTCGACCGCACCGGCCGAGGCGTCGATGGTCGAGCGCCGGAGCCTGGCCAAGAGCAGGTGGCTGCCGCAGAAGACGTGCAGCGGCAGGTAGCAGTAGCAGTCGTAGTAACCATGGAAGAAGCGGCCTTCCTGACGACGTGCAGTGGATCGTCGGTGGCGTCGAGGTCGAGGACGATCTCGCGCGGCGCCGTCCGGTGCGCTTCGAGGAAGATCTCGACCAGCAGCCGCTCGATCGCCGTCCCGTCGTGGCCGATCCGGTGGTGGCGGCTGGCGGCCGTGGGCGCGTGCTCGAGCCGGTTGAGCGTGCTCTTGCCGGCGAGCGGGGCGCAGGCTTTGCGCCTGGCGCGGAGCTTGCCAACCAGCGTCGCGAGCACCGGGTCGTGGCGCAGCTGGTCGTGGTCGATCAGGTCCTCGTACCCCAGCGCGATCCCGAATACCCGCTGGGCGACCATGGTCGCGACCGTGTGCTCGACCAAGCCTGGTTGCCGAGCGTCGTCGAAGCAGGCAGCGAACCGGTCGACCAGTCGGATCGCCCGATCGGTCGCCCCGAGCAGCAGCGCGCCAGCATCCGAGGTGGCATCGCCGCCGTCGAACGCGGCTTCGACTCGGGGCCCTCGACCGGTGCAAACCCGAACAGGTCCTGGCTACACTGTGTCGGCATCGGGGAGCTCCTCTGCATCGCGATAAGGC
>DASUSF010000014.1:0-8891 GCA_036375275.1 Geminicoccaceae bacterium
GTCACCTCGGCGAGCGGGTGGGGACGAGCCGTGCGTAGGCTGCACGACCGCGTTGCAGCGGTGGGGACGCGCTTTTCGTCCGCCCACACACCATATCATGCAGCTGGCGTCCGGAGCGGACCGCGGGAGCGCAGCCGGGTACGGGTGGTTCCGGACCGGTGCGGCTTGCGTGGCCCGCGGCGCCGGTGTTAAGGCGATGACCTACATCTTGATGCGAGGTGGGCCGTGTTGCGCGAGCAGCTGAACGCTGATCTCAAGGACGCGAGCGAGGCCGACGACAAGCGCGCGGTCGCGACCATCCGCCTGATCCAGGCGGCGCTCCAGGAACGTGACCTGCAGGCGCGCAACGGGGGCGACGGCGAAGGGCTGTCGGACGAGGAGCTTGCGGCCATGCTGCAGGCCATGGTCGACCAGCGCTGCGCATGTATCCGGCGCTACGAGGAGAGTGGCCAGCTCGATCTCGCGGCTCGCGAGAGCGAGGAGATCGAGGTCATCAAGCGCTTCCTCCCGCCGCAGCTCGATGATGCAGAGTGCGCCGACGCGGTCGAGCAGGTGATCGACGATCTCGGCGCCGAGAAGCTGAAGGAGACCGGCCGGGTGATCACCGAGCTCAAGCAGCGCTACCCCGGCCAGATGGACTTCTGCAAGGCCAGGCGGATGGTCTGCCGGCGGCTGGGCTGACGGCAGGAGCCGGCGATCGCGGCCGCCGGCGCATTGAGAGGCGACCGGTTGAGCGGCGCGGGCATTTCCCTCGAGGAGTTCAAGGCGCGGCTGCCGATCGCCGAGGTGGTGGGGCGGCACGTCAGGCTGGTGCGCCGGGGGCGCGAGCTGACCGGGCTCTGCCCCTTCCACAACGAGAAGACCCCGTCCTTCACGGTCGCCGAGGCCAAGGGCTTCTTCCACTGCTTCGGCTGCGGCAAGCACGGCAACGCGATCGATTTCGTGATGGAGCTCGAGGGCCTCGAGTTCGCGGACGCGATCGCGCGGCTCGCCGAGCTGAGCGGCCTGCCGTTGCCGATGGGCGGGCGGGGTCGGCCGCGGATCGACCGCACGCTGCTGGCCGCCAACGAAGCCGCGGCGCGCTGGTTCCAGGGCCGCCTGCAGGGCGCGGGCGGTGAGACGGCGAGGCAGTACCTGCACGGGCGCGGCCTCGACGACAACACGATCCTGAGCTTCCAGCTCGGCTACGCGCCCGAGGCGCGGGACCCGTTGCTCCGGGCGCTGATCGCCGAGGGCTACGATCCCGACCAGCTGGTGGCGGCGGGGCTGGTGGTCCGGCCCGAGGACGGTCGACCCGACTACGACCGGTTCCGCCACCGGGTGATGTTCCCGATCCACGATCAGGCTGGGCGCCTGGTGGGGTTCGGCGGCCGGGCGCTCGGCGACGCCCGGGCGAAGTACCTGAACACCTCGGAAACCGAGCTGTTTCACAAGGGCGAGCTGCTCTACGGCTACCGCCACGCCCAGAAGATGGCGCGGACCGCAGGGACCGTGGTCGTGGTGGAAGGCTATATGGACGTCCTGGCCCTCGCCCGGGTGGGGCTGGCGCACGCCGTTGCTCCGCTCGGGACGGCGCTGACCGAGACCCAGCTGCGCTGGCTCTGGCGGCTCGCCGACGCGCCTCTGATCTGTCTCGACGGCGATGCGGCGGGGTTGCGCGCGGCGCACCGCCTGATCGAGCGGGCGCTGCCGCTGCTCGAGCCGGGCCGCACGCTCCGGTTCGTGGTTCTGCCGGGCGGCGAGGATCCGGACAGCCTGATCCGGACCCACGGCGCCGAGGCGCTCCGGACGCGGCTCAGGGGCTCGGTGCACTTTCTCGATTTCCTCTGGCGGGCGGAGACCGCGGGCGTCGACCTCGGCGCGCCGGAGCGCCGGGCGGGGCTCGACCGCCGCTTCCGCGATCTCGCTGCAACCATCGCCGACCGGGATGTGCGCTACCGGTTCCAGGAAGCGCTGCGGCAGCGGCTGCGTGGTGCCGGCCCGCATCAGGGGCGGCAGCGCGCGGACCCGGGACGTGCCGGGGGGCGGGACGGCCATGTCCGGCGCCGGATGCCGGAACGGTCGCCCGAGAGTGACGCAGGGAGGCTCGCGGACGGGCTCCGGCACGAGCGGCGGCGCCGCGAGGCGGCGCTGCTCGCGCCGGTCCTGGACGATCCGGAGCTGCTGATCGAGATCGAGGAGGAGGTCGCCGCACTCGACCTCGTCGATGTCGAGCTCGCGCGGATGCGCGATTGCATCACGGTGTGGTACGCCGATCAGCAACACCTTGAAGCAACAGCATTGAGGGACCACCTCTGCGGGATGGGTTTGAGCGGCCTGGTCGAGGAGCTCTCGGATTCGCGCGACGTGCCTGCAGCCGGAGAACGCCCGTCGGACCGACCCGCGCGGGTCGAGGCGTGGCGCATGGGTGTGGCCCGCTTTCGCCGCTTCGCGGAACGCCGGGCGCTCGGCGAAGCGGTGGCGGACGCGATCCTCGGCGGCGGCGCGGAAGAGCAGCGCGCGCGGCTTCTGGCGCTGCGCCGCCTGCTCGACCCAGGCAAGCGATCCGAGGAGCAGGGCGCCTGAGGAGGCGGCCCGCCGGGATGCCCTGACCCGGTGGACCGCCCGTAGCGGGAGTCGGCACGCCTGGAGCCAGGTGGTCGGGAATGTGGACTTTAGAGGATTGTGCTGATGGCCAAGAACGCCGTGGCTGCTGCTTCCGCCGGGCTGAAAGCGTCGTCCAAGGCGCCGCACGAGACGTTGATCCAGGACCTGCTGTCGACCTCGCCGACCCTCAAGCGCCTGATGGCGACGGCGCGTGAGCGTGGGTTCGTCTCGCTCGACGAGGTCAACGCGGCGTTGCCCGAGGACGAGGTTTCGCCCGACCAGCTGGACGAGCTGATCGCGGCTTTCGAGGACATGGGCGTGAGCGTGGGACGCGACTCGGCCGAGAACGGCGAGGCGAAGTCGGAGCTGGCGCGCGAGGAGGAGGAGGAAAGCTCCTCGATCGCCGACGAGGATCTCGGCCGCACCGACGATCCGGTCCGGATGTATCTCCGCGAGATGGGCTCGATCGAGCTGCTCTCCCGCGAGGGCGAGATCGAGATCGCCAAGCGGATCGAGGCCGGGCGCAACATGGTGCTCGAGGCGCTGTGCGAGAGCCCGCTCACCATGCGCGCGATCATCGGCTGGCGGGACGCGATCGGCGAGGGGCGGGTCCTGCTCCGCGACGTGATCGACCTCGAGGCGACCTACGGCACCGGGCCGAGCGAGAGCGCCGGCGACGACAAGAGCGACGGCGGCGAAGCCGGCGACGACGAGACGGCGGCCGAGGACACCGAGGACGGCGAGGACTTCGACGAGGGCGCGCTGTCGCTCGCGGCGATGGAGGCCTCGGTCCGGGACGGCGTGATCGCGACCTTCGACCGGATCGGCGAGACCTACGAGCGGCTGCGCTCCCTCCAGGAGGAGCGGCTGGCGGCCACCCAGCGCAGCGAGACGCTGGATGACGAGCTGAACGACCGCTACGAGCTGGCGCGGAGCGAGGTGGTCGAGCTGGTCAACCAGATCAGCCTGAACGCCAACCGGGTCGAGAGCCTGGTCGAGCAGCTCTATCAGGTGAACCGTCGGCTGAATGCGCTCGAGGGCAAGCTGATGCGGCTCGCCGAGGGCGCCGGGGTGGCGCGCGACAGCTTTCTGCGCCACTACCGCGGCAACGAGCTCGACCCGGAGTGGCTTGAGCGGGTCAGCCAGTTCAGCGAGCGCGGCTGGGCCCATTTCGGCGAGCGCTGCGGCGATGAGGTCGTCCGGGTGCGGGCGGACATCGCCGAGATCGCGAGCGGCACCGGGCTGCACATCGGCGAGTTCCGGCGGATCGTCAGCTTGGTCCAGAAGGGCGAGCGCGAGGCCAGCCGGGCCAAGAAGGAGATGGTGGAGGCCAACCTCCGCCTCGTCATCTCGATCGCCAAGAAGTACACCAACCGGGGGTTGCAGTTCCTGGACCTGATCCAGGAGGGCAACATCGGCCTGATGAAGGCGGTGGACAAGTTCGAGTACCGGCGCGGCTACAAGTTCTCGACCTACGCGACCTGGTGGATCCGCCAGGCGATCACTCGTTCTATCGCGGATCAGGCGCGCACCATCCGCATCCCGGTGCACATGATCGAGACCATCAACAAGCTGGTGCGCGCATCGCGCCAGATGCTGCACGAGTACGGGCGCGAGCCGACGCCCGAGGAGCTCGCGCACAAGCTCAACATGCCGCTCGACAAGGTCAGGAAGGTCCTCAAGATCGCGAAGGAGCCGATCTCGCTCGAGACCCCGATCGGCGACGAGGAGGACAGCCACCTCGGCGACTTCATCGAGGACAAGAACGCGGTCCAGCCGGTCGAGGCGGCGACCCTCTCCAACCTGCGGGAGGCGACGACCCGGGTTCTCGCGACCCTCACCCCGCGCGAGGAGCGGGTGCTGCGCATGCGCTTCGGCATCGGCATGAACACCGACCACACCCTCGAGGAGGTCGGTCAGCAGTTCTCGGTCACGCGCGAGCGGATCCGGCAGATCGAGGCGAAGGCCCTCCGCAAGCTCAAGCACCCGAGCCGGGCGAGGAAGCTCAGGAGCTTCCTCGACAGCTGAGCCGGGCCGCGGTGATCATGCCGGCGAGGATGGCGCGCGCTTCCTGAACCGGAGCTGAACGACGGACCCCGGCCCGGGCCGATTGAGCGCCCGCGCCGACGCCGCTATAAGCGGGCGCGCCGGGCCCGTAGTTCAGTGGTCAGAACGCGCCGCTCATAACGGTGTTGTCGCAGGTTCGAATCCTGCCGGGCCCAGCACCCGACCGGCCCGGGCCATCAGCCTCGCCTCCCTGCCTCGTCCGCCCCGACGCCCACGGCCGCCGGTCGCCCCGCGCGTGGCGGCGGGCGGCGGAGTCCGCCGGCAGTCACCGGTGCAGGCGGCGAAATCCGGGTTGTCAAGGCGGCCAACCTTCGGTTCCATGAACCCACGGCCGAGACAAGAAGCTGCTGACGCAGGAGGAGCGGGACAGGGAGGCGTCGAGCGGTTCAGGCAGCCGAAGCCCTCTCCGGCATCCGACCGAGGCGCTCCACGAACGAGACGCTGACCACCAGCGCCAGGGAGGATGCCCATGCCGGAACGGTTCGAAGTCTCCTTCATCGACATCTCGATCCTGGTCGCCTACCTGATCCTCAGCCGGCTGATCGCCCTCTGGCTGGTGCGGGGCAAGAGCGAGGACACCGACGGCTTCTTCCTCGGCGGCCGCACCTTCATCTGGCCGCTGATCGGCTTCTCCCTGTTCGCGACCAACATGTCCGGCGCCTCGTTCGTCGGCATGGCCGGCGCCGGCTACAGCTCGGGCATCGCGGTCTACAGCTACGAATGGATGGCCGCGCTGATCCTGGTCATCTTCGTGATCTTCCTGCTGCCGTTCTATCTCCGCTCCGGCGTGTTCACGATGCCGGAGTTCCTCGAGCGGCGGTTCGACCGCCGATCGCGCTACGCGTTCGCGGCCCTCCTGATCTTCCTCAGCATCTTCCTCGACTGCGCCGGCGCGCTCTATGCCGGCGGGCTCGTGGTCCAGACCGTGTGGCCGGGCATCCCGCTCTGGGTCGGGGTGCTGGTCCTGGCCCTGCTGGCGGGGGTGCTCTCGATCTTCGGCGGCCTCGGCGCGGTCGTGATCAGCGACACCATCCAGGGCGTCGTCCTGATCATCGGCGGCACCATCGTGTTCTTCGGCGCGCTGTTCGCGATTCCGTCCTGGGAGGCGGTCGAGCAGGCCGCGCCGGAGGGTGCGCTGAGCATCATCCGGCCGGCGGACGACCCGTTCCTGCCCTGGCCGGGGCTGCTCGGGGTCCTGATCATCGGCCTCTACTTCTGGACCACGAACCAGCTGATCGTGCAGCGCACCCTCGGCGCCAAGACCCTCGATCACGGCCGCTGGGGCTCGCTGTTCGCGGGGCTTCTCAAGCTGCCGCCCCTGTTCATCATGGTGCTGCCGGGAGTGCTCGCGATCCCGCTCTACCCGGACCTGCGCACCCCCGACCTCGCCTTTCCGACGCTGGTCTTCGACCTGCTGCCGATCGGCATCCGCGGGATCATCCTCGCCGCCCTGGTCGCGGCGATCACGTCGACCGTCGATTCGATTCTGAACTCCGCCTCGACCCTGGTCACCATGGACTTCGTCCGGCCGATGCGGCCGAGCACGTCCGACCGGCAGCTGGTGCTGGTCGGCCGCATCACGACCGGCGTCGTGATGCTGATCGGCGTGGTCTGGGCGCCGCAGATCATCAACTTCCCGTCCTTGTGGAACTACTTCCAGTCGATCCTCGCGTACGCGACGCCGCCGATCGTCGCCATCTTCTTCGCCGGCATCCTGTGGCGCAGGACGACCGCGTCCGCCGCCTTCTACACCTTCGTGATCGGTCTCGGCACCGGGGTGGTCGGCTTCATCCTGAACGAGGTGATCGGGGCGTTCGAGATCCACTTCCTCTACGCCGCCTGCTGGCTGTTCCTGTTCGCGATCGTGCTGGTCGTCGTGATCAGCCACATGACCGAGCAGAAGGCGGGCGAGGAGGTCGACCAGCTGATCTGGAAGCCACACCTCTGGCACGAGGAGACCCGGGCGCTCGAAGGCACGCCCGTGTGGCAGAACTATCGCTACCAGTCGGCGGCGCTTCTGCTGGTCACGGCGGCGATCATCGTCTGGTGGTGGTGACGGCCGACGGCGGCGCGCGTCACGACCGCCTCCCGTCGGCGTCCTCGCGGCATGAAGGAAGGGCATGATGGGCACCTATCCGACCAAGATCCTCCTCGCCTCCGACGGGTCGGAGGAGGCCAAGGAGGCGGCGCGGCACGCGGTCGAGCTCGCTGCGATCACCAGGTCCGAGCTGCACGTCGTCCACGTCGGTCTGATCTCGCAGTGGGTTCATCCCGACACGCTGTCGCCCGCGCAGTACCAGCAGCTCAAGAACGAGGCGCAGAAGCGGCTCGACGACGAGGTCAGGGACATCGAGCAGGCCGGCGGGACGATCGCCAGGGCGCACGTCCGGATGGGACGGGTCGATGGCGAGGTCATCCGGCTCGCCGAGGAGCTCGGCGCGGGGCTGGTCGTGATCGGCAGCAAAGGGATGGGCGCGATCGAGCGGATCCTGCTCGGCAACGACGCCGAGAGCATCGTTCGCCATGCGCCGTGCCCGGTCCTGGTCGTGCGCAAGACCTGAGCGGCGGAGCGCGAAGAACGAGGCGGACGATGCGGTGGGAGGCAGGTCATGAAGGATGATCCAGGCGCCGATCGAGGGCGGGTCGACCGGCGGACCGCGCTCAGGCTGGCGGGCGGCGGCGCGGCCTTCCTCGGCGCGCCGGCGATCCTCCGGGCCCAGGCGCCATTCGAGATCACGTTCTCGTTCGGCCCGGACGATTCCGGCAGCCTCCGGAACCTCATCGACGCCTTCAACCGCGCCCATGAGGGGCGGATCAGGGTCAGCTGGCGGGAGATGGCGCGCTCGACCGACGACTACTTCCGCCAGCTGGTCTCGGACTTCGAGGTCGACTCGAGCGAGATCGACGTGATCGGCGCCGACGTGATCTGGACCGCCGAGCTCGTCGCCCGCGGCTGGGTCCGGGACCTCACGGACCGGGTCACCGACGCCTTCGACCCGCGCGCCTTCCTGCCCGCCGCGATCAACTCGGTCTACTGGCAGAACCGGATCTGGGCGGTGCCCTGGTTCACCGCGGCCGGCATGCTCTACTACCGGAAGGACCTGGTCGAGCAGGCCGGCTTCGCAGCGCCCCCGGCGACCCTGGACGAGCTCACGGCGATGGCGCGCAAGGTCATGGACGAGAGCGGGACGCGCCACGGCTACGTCTTCCAGGGAGCGGAGTACGAGGGCGGGGTCACCAACGCCCTCGAGTTCATCTGGAACGCCGGCGGACGCGTGCTCACCAGCAACATTTCGGTCGCAGCCACCCGCGGCATGGGGATGCTCGACCCGAACGTGGTCGTGGTCGACAGCGCCGACTCCGCGCGCGGCCTGGATGCCGCGCGGAAGCTGGTGGCCGACGGCATCGCTCCCGAAGAGGTGGTGGACTTCACCGAGGAGGAGTGCTTTCGGGCGTTCCTGGCGGGCGACGCCGTGTTCATGCGCAACTGGCCGTTCGTCTACGGTCTGATCGACGAGGCGGAGATCTCGAAGCTCGGCCCGGACCAGGTGGGGATCGCGCCGCTGCCCGCGATCGGCGAATACGGTCGTTCGTACAGCTGCCTCGGCGGCTGGAACCTGATGATCAGCGAGAACTCGCGCAACCCGACGGCGGCCTGGGAGTTCATCAGGTTCGCGGCCGACCCGGACCGGCAGAAGCAGCGGGCGCTCGAGGGCGGGTTCCTGCCGACCGTGCAGGCGCTCTACGACGATGCCGAGATCCGCCAGCAGGTGCCGGTCGTCGAGCTTGGCCGGGCCGCCATCGAGAACGCCCGGGTGCGGCCCGTCTCGCCGGTCTACTCCAAGGTCTCGCCGCGCCTCGCGCGCGCCTTCCAGCGGGTGCTCAAGGGCGAGATCGACGGGGCGGAGGCGGTGGAGACGTTGCAGCGCGAACTGCGCGTCGTGCTTCGCCGCTATCGCTGATCAGCAGGCCGCGTCGTCGCCGAGCAGGGCGCTGCGAAAACGGTCCTTCAGCCAGGCGCCGTCCTTGGGCGGCAGGACGAGGGGATGGTCGTCGGCGCCGACCTTGATCGCGTGGAAGGTCGGTCCCGGCGCGCGCCGGATCTCGGCCAGCGCCGCCTCGAGCGCCTCCCCGTCGGTCAGCGTCCGGCTGATCTCGAAGCGTGCCGCGGCGGCGATGCCGGCGAGGTCGACGCCCGCGGCGGTGTGCGTCGCCTGCATGCCGGTCTCGCCGTAGCG